>DAOUGX010000330.1:0-13116 GCA_034428855.1 Anaerolineaceae bacterium
AAAAACAACCAGAAAAATTAATATCAGAATCTGAATTGAATTGGGAACGGGAATTTTCCGAGGAAACCAAATCAAGCATTGATCGGCCAACTGAACAAGGTGGTTACTTACCTGATGCAACCGAGAAAATGGAAGTAATACATGATCAGGAAGTTGATCGTGAACAAGTTGATTTTTTGGATTGGATAAAGGATATACCAGGTGTGGAAGAAATCAACAAAATTGAACCTGAAACGGATTTAGGAAAGTATTCGCCACATCTATCAGAAGAAAAATTGGTTGATCACACCAGACAAAATCCATCTGAAGAATTAATACCTTCACAAAATGAAATTGATATACCTGATGATGATGATTGGCTAAATTCTTTGATTTTGGATGATAAGGAAAAAGATACTAAATCCCAAATCGTTATGAACGAAAAGGAAGATATACCAGATTGGATTAAATCTGTTATAGAAGAGGAAAAACAAGAAGAAGTGTTTGATTCAGAAAATACTTTTCCAGACTGGTTAAAACTGGATGTGGAACCGAATGAAAATCCAGAGGATGATATCAAAATTAGTTTCAATGATGAAATCGATCAGGCAATTCCTTTAGAAACCTCTTTTCCAATAGAATTTGTGGATGAAAATGGATCAAAAGAAATAATCCAAGAAGGTGAAACTGTTAATATGGAATTCAATGAAATTCTTGAAAATGAATTATTCATTGACCTGGAAAAAACCAATGAAAAAACCATAAATGAAATTGACACGTCATCTGTGCTTGATGAAAATGAATTAACTACAAAAGAAATTCAAGAAGGTGATATAGAAAAAATAATCTCTGAGCTTCAATTCAACGAGGAAATCATAGAACATGATTCATTAATGGATCATGACATCGAGTTAGATTCCAATTTTGTATCTGAAAGTAATGAATTCTTAACAACCGCAATTGAAGAAAAAATAAGAGATGAAGAAGTAGATGATGATTATTCAAAACTCTTGGAAAATATAAAACCTCTCGATGAAATTGATATCGGTGAAGAACCTATAAGCATAGATGATACGCTGGACGAATACGAAATGTTCAACAAGGATGATCAATCGAACCAGACCAAACATGAACAAGGTCTTGAAGATATGGAACCACCTGTAGATTTAGAAAGTTTTCTATCAGAGCTTGAAACAAAATCGGATGATTTGATCAAGAAAGAAGAAGACCTACCATTAACCGAAAAGTCAGATGAAGAAGAAGAATTGAAATCAGCACTTGCATGGATGGAAGGATTAGCCATTAAACAAGGTGCAGAAGAAGAAACCTTAGTCAGCAAACCTGAAGAAAGAAGTGACACTCCTCCTGTTTGGGTGTCAGCGGAAGTCCAAAATTTCAAGGATGATGAAGATGAAGAAGATCAGAGCCTTACTCCAAGCTGGCTAAAAGAACTGGAAATTGAAACGGGAGAAACGCTTTCTTTGGACAAATCATTTTCCCAGGAAGTGGTAGAAAAAAGTGACGAGCTAATTCCTCTTGATTACGAAAAAGTTGAAGAAAATAATAAAATTTCGCAAGAAATAGATCAAGAAGGTTTACTTGAAGGACAGAATATTGAAATACAACCTGGTCTGAATGATAAATTAAATGAAATCGAACCTAACCAAGAATATGTTCTTAAGGTAGAGGAAATTTCAGCGATTGAAAGTATAGATGAAGTAGAGGATCTTCATTTATTTGAAGAAATAAAAGAAAAAACAGACCAGATGCCATTCGATGATGCGTTCGAACAACCCATTCTAGAAGATATTATTGTCGAAGATGTAAGTGAGATTACTCATCACGAAGAGGAATCAGCGGTAATAGTAGCAGGCATATCAGAAACTCTGAATGATTTCGAACCAATAAAATCTTTCGAAGAAGAGATTGAAGACACAAAACCAATAAAAATCAAAAATTATCAAATAGAAGAATTAAGTAAGGCGAAAAATTTTCTTGACACTGGAAATATAGAAGAAGCTATATTGAGATTTACTTCACTCATTCATGATGGCTTTGAATTAGACGAAATTATTCTGACAATTCAATCAGCTCTTGACCATCATTATCCAATCGATATAAACTTGTGGCAATTGTTGGGTGATGCTTTTCTGAAGAATAATCAACTGCAGAATGCGCTTGATACGTATTCGAAAGCAGAGGATTTATTATTATAAATTGTTTTGGAGGTAGATTTTGGAAAAGACTTTTATTCTGGTGAAACCAGATGGGGTTCAACGTGGATTAATTGGTGAAATCTTATCCAGGTTGGAAAAAAGAGGACTTAAATTGATTGCCGCTAAATTTTTACAAGTACCTGTTGATTTAGCTGAAAAACACTACTCAATTCATAAAGGTAAACCCTTTTATGAAGGTTTAATCAAATATATTACTTCTGCACCTGTGATGGCGATGGTTTTTGAAGGTCACGATGCAATTCTCGCTGTGAGACAGACGATGGGGTTAACCGATCCATTAAAAGCTGCACCAGGAACGATCCGGCACGATTTTGCGTCCAGAATTAGTAGAAACCTTACACACGCCTCTGATTCTCCTGAAAATGCAGAAATAGAAATATCATTATGGTTTTCTGCGAATGAATTAGTATTATGGAGAAAAGCTGATGAAGATTGGGTAAGCGGAGATAATTAGGTTAAATAATGGGGTTACTACAAAATAGTAACCCCTAATTATTTATGGCTTGATGTTGATCAGAAAATTAATATTTGATTTTTGACACATTAGTTTTAACATAAATCAGCCAGTCAATCATGGCCTGAATTTGCAATTTTCTATAATTGGTTAATAAAACTTGAAAAGTGTCAATCTCTTCAGACAGGATTTGTTCTTGTTCTTCCATCCAGTCGTGACAAGTGAGTAATTGATTTTCAATTAAAACTTCAATTTTCTCATTATTTACTTTTTCCAAAATGAATAATTTAGCAATAAATTCCTGCCTCATGTCTCTTCCACGTTTGACAGGCGTTATTAACCACTCATCAAGTTGTTTTTGACCTTGCGATGTAATAGATAGTAATTTTCGATCAGGATATTGAGCTCCTTCTATCATTTTGTACGAAAGAAATCCTTCATTCAATAATCGATCCAAAAACCCATAAAATTGACTTTGTTTTAAGTACCAGATCGTGAAAAAAGTTGATTCAGAAGAAATTGTTTTATAAAGGTCGTATCCATAATTTGGTTTTTCAACAAAAAAACCAAGTAATGAAAGATATAGACTACTGTTAATGCGGTGTCTAGGACTCATAATTTCTATTATAGTGTTTTTTGGTCAAATTTTGGATTTTAAACATTCAAATTAAATGAGTAACCTTCCATTTTAGTCACTTTCACCAAGAACAGATTTATAATAAGTGAATTATTAAGAATCGGAGGATAATTTGAATTTTCCTAGTCCTTTTTATCGGTGGCGTCCTCATCCATGGCATGGATTGGAAACTGGACCAAATCCACCAAAAGATGTGAATGCTTTTATTGAACTTTCATCATTTGATCTGGTCAAATATGAGGTAGATAAAGTAACAGGTTATCTACGAGTTGATCGGCCTCAACGATATTCCTCTCAACCACCCTCTCTATATGGATTTATTCCAAGAACTTATTGTGGTGAAAGGGTACATAAGTTATCCCCAAAATCCACAAAAGGTGATGGTGATCCATTGGATATTTGTGTATTAAGTGAACGGCCAATCACAAAATCGGAAATAATATTAAACGCTCGAGTGATAGGTGGAATACGCATGATTGATGATGGTGAAGCCGATGATAAAATCATCGCAATTTTGTCAAACGATCATTTTTATGAGCAAGCTAGTGATATTTCTGATATTTCAAAAGTATTAATTGATCGCCTTCTTCACTACTTTGGTACCTATAAATTAACACCGGGAAATGAAGCGAATACTTACATAGATGGTGTATTTGGTGCCGAACAGGCATGGAAAGTAGTAAATGCTGCAATTCAGGATTATGAAGAAATGTTTGGAAACTAAATAGCAATTATTGCTAAAAATAAACGCCAATGAACAATTCTGAATCATTGGCGTTTATTTATTAGTCAATTTTTATATTACTGAGACCTTCTTCAGGTTCAGGGAACTTCATTTTTAATGATTTTAATTTTGCTACTAATATCGAACCTATCAACCAATTACGATACCAATTTCTGTTTGCGGGGATTATATACCATGGTGCTCCTTCAGTAGATGTTTTAGATAAAACATCCTCAAAAGCATGAGAATATTCATCCCATAATTTTCTTTCCTCTAGATCTCCAGTGGAAAATTTCCAGTTTTTCTCAGGAATATCCAGTCTTTCCTGAAGTCTTTCTTTTTGCTCTTCTTTGGAAATATGAAGGAAGAATTTTAATATTGTGGTACCATCGTCAACCAATAGATTTTCAAAATTTTTAATATGATCAAACCGTTTTTTCCATACTTTTTCGTCCACCAATTTGTGAACTCGAACTACCAAAACATCTTCATAATGGCTGCGATTAAAAATAACCATTTCCCCTTTACCTGGAGTTTGCTGGTGAATCCTCCAGAGGAAATCATGAGATAATTCTTTTTCGGTTGGCACTTTAAAACTGGCTACGCGAACTCCAGCAGGGTTAACACCATCAAAGACAGCTCTAATCACTCCATCTTTTCCACCAGTATCCATAGCTTGAAGAACAATCAAAATTTTATTTTTATTCTCTGCGTAAAGAAGTTCCTGGAGTTCTTCTAATTCACTGTTTAATTTTTCAAAAGCTTCTTTGGCTTCCTTTTTTCCTTCTGGCCACGCTGATTTATCATCAGGATCCCAGTCTTGAAGGTTAATTTTTTGACCTGGCTTAACTCGATACTTTTCCATAAAAACCCCTTTCGATAATTTCTGTATATCATCCATAATTATAGATTGGATTTATTTGGATGAGGAATAGACACCGTTATTTTCCTGACTCGAATTCAAAAGAATTAGCAATCCATTGATTCATTCCGCCAGCCATACTGGTTATATTGGTAAATCCAGCACTCATTAATAAATCACGTGCCTGAGCGCTTCGATTACCAGACCTACACACAATAACTACATCTTGATCTTTTGGAATCTCACCTAACCTGGATTCTAATTCTCCTAAGGGAAGTAATGTAGCCCCTGGGATGTGCGCTTCTTCCCATTCATTCACCTCTCTTACATCCAATATATAAGCACCCTCTTCCCGCATTTGATATGCCTCGTTTACACTTACTTCTAAAGGAAGAGTTGCTGTTTTGGTTGTATCAGGCAGAAACCCAACTAAGACAGCCAAAGAAACAATTACTATTCCGATTAATCCAATCCAGAAATAATTCTTTGACATAAACTTTTTGTTTTCAATTTTTTTCTTCAATTTATCCTCCTGGCTATATTTATCAACTAATTTCAGTTTTACCAGAGAAATCTTTTTACGTTAATTGGTTATAGAATGTATTATTACATAAGGATCGAAATCGATGTTAAAAATCTGATTGGATTGAAATGAAATACTTACAACTACAAATCGATAATAAATTAATCAACCATTTAAAATCTGAATCACTTTTCAATCAATTTCCGAAAATCCATTTTTTTTACTTCACAATACCTTCATTTTTATCTTATCAGGATAAAGACTATCTTGTTAAGCAAGGATATTCATTTTTTCTTTCGCAATTTGATATCGACGTCTCTGGTCAAATTAAAGAAGTTAGTCGCCTGAGTGGAAAATATTCAAAAAACACTCATAAAAAGTTGACCTGGGATTTATTTTATCGATATCATAAATGGATAAAAATTTGCGAAGGGGTTTATAACGAGACTAACCAATCCATCTCCGGCGCAATCGGAAAAATTGTTGACTTTTATTCTGATGAAAATCAGATAGTTTATTTAATCGAATTTCCTAAAATGGATGATTTCAAAAAAAATAACCTTTTATCAGAGAATGAAGTTATAAAAGAAGTTTTAGATTATTTATTCCTGACATCTGATCTATTTATGCCTGCTAAAGAACCTGAAAATATTGAAATAATCGAAAAACTACAAACCAAATCCCTTGTTATGAATTCCAGATTGCAATTTGAACTGGATACAAGAAATGTGGACACTATTTCAAATTTCATTCATTGCTGGGAAAAACTCTTACAAACAAAATTTTCACAACATTTTCCTTCGGTTACACATCTTTCACAGAATAGACAATACAGACTTATTGATATTCCATACTCTGAAAGAAGATACGGGGTATGGGGTACATTTGAAAACAATTATCAAATCATAGATATTCCCCTAATCGATGTCATAAATCTCGAAGGCAATGAGATTTTGGATAAATTACTCATATCATACAAATCTGAGATCAATCAATTATTACAAGAACAATAAGAGGCTGACCTTTCAGTCAACCTCTTGAACGAATATTGTTTTTCAATACAGATTATTGAACGACTCGCGGAGCCAACCAAAATACTTCAGATGTGGTGTTTGATCGATTACTGATCCCAAGGATAAACTCAACATTTTTCCCTACATAATCATTTAGTTTGATATCAATCGTAGTGAGTTTTTCATCGTACGTTTCTATCCATTTTCCTAGATTTATTGGGTTTCCACCATCAATCCGGGCATCCAGACTTATCGTTACATTACATGATTTGCTTCCATCCAGGCATCCTACCAATGCAGAGAAATATGCACCATTTTTTATATTAATCGCGGGATAAAATCCTTGAATCCAACTCCCGTTGTCTCCTTCTAAATGCATATGTAATGTTCTTTCGTCATCCTGATATCCATTTTCAAGTTTAGGTTTAGATAAAATGGCCACATAAGCAGACGTCACACTCTTATCCGTGTCACAAGGAATTCGAACCACTGAATAGTTACTTTTCCACTGTGCATTGCATACTTTGGCCACAAAATCCATCGGGTAAATTTCACTTGGAACACTCTCGGTTTTATAATTCTCAACTTCAATAATTACCCAGAAAGATTTATCCGCTTTATCACCAACCCCAAAAACTTTTCCACCAGGTGTTCGTAACATCCACTCACCTTTGTATTCCCCGGGGTTTGAAGGTGATTTTAATTCTATCGACAAATCTATGGTTTCTCCAGGTTTAACGATTGAACCAATTTTACTGGCTGCTTTACCATCCATTGCATTCCCATTGGCAAATACCAATTCATAATCTGCAGTCCAGGTTGTTTGTCCATCATTTCGTAATCGCCAGGTTTTGGTAAAAGTAGATCCAGAGGCAAACACTGTATTATCAGGAATGGTTACATCTTTGATAAACGTTGCTTTATCCATCGGAACTGGCGTAAAAGTTGGTATTGGAGGTGTATTTGTTGGTGGTGTTTGCACGGTAACAACAGGAGTGTTAACAGAAGATGTTGTTGTCCCTTGCTCAACGACTATGACTGTAGGTAAATTAGAAATTTCAGTTGCATTTGAAACCATTGTGGCAAAAGCTTGCTCAGTAGCTAATGCTTGTACAGTTTGCATGGCTAAAGTACTAACTGAGTTTGGATCCGAGGTATTTCCAAATTGTTTCGTCAGGTTACACGCTGAAAGGCTTAAAAAAATTGTAACTAATATCAAATAAAAAAAGACTCGCTTCATATTATTTCTCCCAATTGTAATTATAGACTAGACGAGTTTAATCTGAAATTTGTTCCAATGTCAAATTTATCGTAAAATTGCTCAAATGACAAAGGATTATGTTTTTAAAGTCGATAATATCAAAATTAAATCAGATCTAATCCTGGCTCCAATGGATGGTCTCACTGACTATCCATTCAGGGAAATGGTAAAGCAATTTCATCCAGGGATTATTTTTTCTGAATTTATCAATGCGTATGATTACTTAAATGGACATCCATTTTTCCAACAACAAATAATTTTTTCAGAAGAACAAAGACCATTTGCGTATCAGATTTTCGATAATTCTCCGGAAAGAATACTTGAAACAGCAATTTATTTAGCTCAAAAAAATCCTGATTTTATCGATATCAACATGGGATGCTCTGCAAAAACAGTTGCAAATAGAGGGGCAGGAGCTGGTTTATTGAATGAGCCCGAAAAAATTAAGCAAATTTTTACTTTATTAAAAAAACATATCTCTCTTCCTATTACAGCAAAAATTAGATTAGGATGGGATGATTCCTCGCTAAATTATTTACATATTTCTAAATTATTAGAAGATTCTGGATGTGCCATGATTTCAGTACATGGAAGAACAAAGAAACAAGGGTACCAGGGAAAAGCAAATTGGAATGCAATAGCCGAGGTAAAATCAAATGTCAAGATTCCAGTATTGGCAAATGGTGACGTAATTTCTAAAGCTGACATTGATATAATTCGCGAGATGACTAATTGCGATGGAATTATGATTGGGAGAGCAGCCTTGAAAAATCCTTGGATTTTTTCAGGTTTGGATTCGAATGAAGTATCACTTGAACAAAAATTAAAATTGATTTCAGACCACTTAAATCTTATGATCGAATTTTATGGAATAGGAAGTGGACTGATTCTTTTTAGAAAGTACATAAAATTTTATCTGGATGTTTCGACATTAGGAAGAAATCTGCGTACTGAAATTTATAATCAGAATGACCCTGAAAAACTTAAATCTTCCTTGATGGCCATCGCCTCTGGTCAATCTATTTGAACTCTTCTCGGACCAGATCGAGAGTCTCCACTGCATGTCGAAGATGCGGTATCACAATACTCCCACCGACAATGAGAGCGACATTAAATGCTTCCGTTAAGGATTCATCATCCCATCCAGCTTCAACACATTGAATAATGTGATAATCGATACAATCGTTGCACCTTAACACCATCGAAGCTACCAACCCTAATAATTCTTTTGTTTTTCCGTCTAATTTTCCATCGTTATATGCATTGGTATCCAAATTGAAGAATCGTTTGATCCCCAAATGATCCAGCCCTAGAATTTTCTCATTCATCTTTTCACGATAGGTTCGAAAAGTATCAAGACGATTTTCCATCACATTTCCTCGCGTCTATTAGTATGAAATTTATTTATCTGATCCAGCTCTTAGCCTTTTTAACTCAACTTTAAATATCCTTCGTAATATTGCAAGACTTGAAGCATAAGTTGAGTCCATTCCAAAATAGGATAAAGCACCTGCTCCAAGATTTTTGCCTTTACTGAGCGGTGTGTCAGATGCATAGTGCAAAATTCCCAGATCAAAATTTATATTATATAAATTCACAATTTCGTTCACTGGATGTCGTGTCGGCCTGTACATTTCAAAAATTGCAGATAAATATGGTCCAGCTTCCATTTCAATATCCGAATAACCTTCACGATAAAAAACATCGGCTAATTTTCCATTTTGTAAGAAAGTCCCTAATACAGTCACAGCTTTTTGGTTATCCAAAACCGTACCATAAATTAAATCATTTATTACATCCTTTGCTGAAAATGCGTTGTTGAACATATATGTATTCTCTGAATGTTCATCATAGACTACATTTGGTATCATCACATCTCCAAGCACACCATTCAGTGTTGCAGCTTTTCCGAGAATATATACACCTAAAATCGGTGATGAATGTTCTGCAATTTTGGTAAGTATATTGTATGCAGCCAAACCTAAAGGGTAATCAATATTCAAAATAACAGCATCACTATTAACCAATTCTTTTAAATTTTCTTTCTCTTTAAATCTGGGATCAACATCATTAAAATTGATTTTATTGATTTCAATAACTTGAGCATCTACATCAAAATAATGTTTGCTGAAAATTCTAGAGATGCCATTTTGTCTCTCTGAATCCAATTGTTCTTTACGTAAATAATCATAATTGGGTGATTGCTGTGCTTGTTTTAACACATAATAAAGAAAATTTTCAATACTTGCATTTTCTTGCTTTTTTTGAATGGAATTTAATTCGTTAATTAAATTCTGTTCGTCATTTTGCACCAAATAATCAACCAAAATATCTTCATTTTTAAGAGCAAATCCGGTTAACAAATTTGGAATTGCATGGGTATTGCTAGATATAAAATATACCGGTCTTGTTGTTAATTTTGGACTGGTTTTTTCAATGTTTGCCCACCAAGCACGAGTTGCACGCCAATATTCACTCAAAGATCCTGCTAACAAATTTACTCTAAATTCACACTTTCTTTTCTTAATTCGATTCAAAGTGGTTAAAAATTCAGTTCCCCAAATCGTTTGAAATCGGAGTAAATCATCCTCGGATAAATTCAAGTTTGTAGCCAATTCAGAAAATATTTCTCTATTTTCTAGTACTTCCTCAAATTTAAATGAAACTGGTAATTGATTCAGGAATCCATGTAATTTGTTCCATTCAATTTGATATGCAGTCATTGCAGGAATAACATCTTCAATATCAGATCTACTGGCAATAAAACATGCCATTTTATCTTTTCCATTGAAGAAGCACCTTCGCCGTCTAGCTCGTGCATTAACAGGAGTCCATTTTTCGACATCTGCGTAACCATGATTTTCGAAAACAGAAGCACTTTGCCCAAGTAATACTACTTTCACGTCTGGCATACAATCTGGTAACCTAAGCATACTATACACAAAAGCAGAGGTATCCGGGATATCTAATCGAGCATTATGGTGTAATAAGGAGTTCATGCTTGCGTGCACTTCTTCTAAAGTCTTAATTTGAATTTCTGTTGTAGACCTGAGTAACGAATAAAGCGTACGCAAATATAAATCAATTTCTTCGGATGCTATTTTAGGTACTGTTCTTTCCACGGGTTACTCCTACATTTATTGTTTTTGAATTATAGCGGATATGTCAATTATTCTATATAAAGAGATATAATTTCGATACATTGGATATTCAGGTAATATGGAAATTAATAACAACCAACAAAATGAATTACTTGAACGGTTAAATCTGGAAAGATTGGTAAGAACGATTTCCACTCATTTTATTAATTTAGATACTAATCTTTTTTCTGAAGGCATTATTAGTGGATTAGAACAAATAGCTCAATACACTGGAAATGATCAAATAACAATATTTAACATAGATCCAAACATCGATTTTACTGTTTTGGAATGGCAGGCTGATAGTAGTTACCCCACCCATCAAGAGTTAACAAAAATTGAAATTATTACAAATTGTCAAGCTTGTATAAAAAAGCTAGTGCAGACAAATCATATTCAATTAGTTCTCGATGAAGATTTCAAAGAAATTCCATTATCTGAATTTCATCTATTCAAGTTAGATCGAATAAAATCCATTTTAATCATTCCAATGGCTTTTAAAGAAAAATTAGTAGGATGGATATCTTTTTCCAATTATGAAAAAGCCAAATTTTGGAGTGACTTATCCATTGAAATATTAAATGACTTTGCTCATATTTTCATTAATGTGTTTGAAAGAAAAAAATACGAAAACAAAATTCAATCTTTGTACTCTTCTTTGGAACAAAAAATTAATGAGAAAACGAACGAATTAACCACATTACTGAATATACAAAAAGCATTGACATCAGAATTACATGTAGACCATGTCATCCAAATAATCGCTGATGAAGCTCGCAGACTAACTAAAACTCAACTTGGAACGGTCTACTTTTTTGAAAATGGAAAATTAATTTTAAAGGTCATATCTGGAGAAAAAGAAACACAACTTCCTCTAGGCTTTGAAATACCTATCGAAGGATCATTGGCAGGAGTCGCATTCAGAACAGGTTCCCCCTACTTTGTGGATGATATTACGCACGCAACTGGTGCTTTCAAAGAAGCTGTACGATTATCAAATGTCAATTCGATTTTATTTGTACCATTAATTTCCGGAAGAAAAACGATCGGCGTCATATCTGTTGCTGACAAAATCCATGGAGAACTGGGTGATGAAGATGAACGTCTATTAAAAATGTTTGCGAATAGTGCAATTATCGCACTGGATAATGCGAGATTATATAAAGAAGAATTTGATCGCAGAGAAGAGTCAGAACGTCGTAGAAAAATAGCTGAAGCGTTACGAGATATTTTAAGAATGTTGAATTCTAAGACTGATATTATTGAACTTCTCAATCATATTGCAGAACAATCTCGTGAGCTCTTGAATGCTTCTTCAACGATGATAAGAAAAATTAATTACGAATCGAACACTGTGATCACAGAAGCATCCTCAAATTTACCAGAGGAATTTTCAGTAATTCAAGATTTGCCTTTTTACTCCGGAGGATCGGAAACAATATTAAGGGAAAATAAACCTGTGGTCGTTTCAAACCTTCATGAATCCCTTGGGCGATATCTTGAAGACCCTCATGAACTTTCACTCGCTCAACAATTATGGGCTAAAGCGATTTTAAGGTATTACAAAAGTCATTTAATTGTTCCCTTATTTATTAATGAAAATCTTTATGGAACGTTGACATTTTATTATGAAAATCAAACTTCTTTCTCTGAAGAAGATATATACCTTGGTCTCACATTAGCATCACAAGTTTCTTTAGCGATTGAAAACGCCAGGTTGAGAAACCAGGAAAAAGAAATGGCAGTTGTTTCCGAAAGAAATCGCCTGGCAAGAGACTTACATGATGCTGTCACACAAACTCTATTTTCAGCGACATTAATCGCAGAAGTGATTCCTCGTTTATGGCATAAAAATCCTGCGGAGGGGGAAAAGAGGTTAGAAGAATTGAGGCAACTCACACGTGGAGCCCTGGCTGAAATGCGGACATTATTGTTGGAATTACGGCCAACAGCATTAAAAGATGCTTCATTATCAGAATTAATCAAACAACTGGCTGAGGCATTAAGCGGAAGAACCCGTATCCCTGTGTTTTCCAGTCTTGAGGAAATTGTTGATACTTCTGAAGATTCGAAAATTGCGATTTACCGTATCGCACAGGAAGCATTTAATAATATTGCAAAACATGCAAATGCTTCTCAAGTTTATGTTAATCTTTTCAAAGAAAATGAATTGTGTATTTTATCAATTGAGGACGATGGTAAAGGAATCACTGACGGTAATATACCATCCAACCATTTAGGAATGAGCATCATGAAAGAGAGAGCTCTTTCAATTCAGGCAGAATT
>DAOUGX010000331.1:0-2009 GCA_034428855.1 Anaerolineaceae bacterium
TAGTGGTGCAAGTGGAGCATTTTTAGGTGTAGAAGTCTTACGAGCGCTTAAACGACAACCTGATATTGAAACACATTTGATTATATCCCGTTTAGCCGAGGAAACCATAAAACTGGAATTAGGCATGGACCCGAAGGAACTGCATGGTCTGGCTAATTTTGTACATTCTAATAATCAATTAGGGGCAACCGTTGCCAGTGGTTCCTTCAAAATTGCTGGCATGATCGTAGTACCATGCAGTATGAAAACACTGGCCGGAATCGCAACCGGATATTCGGAGAATCTACTCTTACGGGCTGCGGATGTATGTATAAAGGAACGTCGCAAACTGGTGGTGGTTCCAAGAGAAACACCTTTGAGTGGGATTCATCTTCGTAATATGTTGACGCTCAATGATTTAGGTGTGGTGGTTCTGCCAGCCATGATGACTTTTTATCACAAACCGGATTCCATCCAGGAGATGGTCGATCAATTGGTTGGCAAGATTTTATTACAATTTGATATTCCCTTTGAACGTTTCGATCCGTGGGGTGGGCTGGAAGAGGATTTGTGATTCGAACATGTAAGTAAACCTTTAAAATGCCATAAAATAACTTTGAGGAAAAACAATGACACAATTACTATTTGTTGATGAAAGTGGACATGATCACAAGGAATCACCATACGAAGTTTTGGCAGGAATAGCAATAAGTGATCGCAACCTTTGGAATTTGGTATTAAGAGCAAAAGACATAGAAAAAAGGCTATTTGGTGATTTTTATTCAACAAATAAGATCGAATTGAAAGCAAAAAAATTGCTAAACAGAAAGACTTTTCGATTAGCAAACCAAAAAACCAGAATTAATTTTGAAGAGTTACCTGATCTGGCACAGAATTGTTTGCGTAATGGAGAGAATGCGAATCGTTTACAATTAACTGCTTTAGCACAAGCAAAAATTTTATACGCAAACCAAATTCTCCAAGCTTGTTCAGATGCAGGTGGAAAAATCTTTGCCAGTATTATTGATTATGAAAATATGGCTTTTCAATCGAATAATTCAGAAATAAATGAAAGCAATTTTTTGCGAAAGGAGTATAGTTATTTATTTGAAAGATTTTATTATTATCTAGAAGATCTAGGTAGTGATGATATGGGAATTATTGTTTTTGATGAATTTGATAAAATTAAAAGTCATTTACTTTTAGGTCAAATGACTGAATATTTTGTTAACACTCGTAAAGGACGTGAACGATCCAGTTTAATAATTCCAGAACCTTTTTTTGTTCACAGTGATTTAACCCTTGGTGTTCAAATAGTTGATCTGGCAGCATATGTATTAAATTGGCGATTTAGAACTGGAAAAATGAGTAAAGCTTCCAGAGCTGAACTCCAACCACAGGTCAATTTATTATGTAATATGCGCGTGAAAAGCACAAGAATAATATCTTCAATCGGAATTGCCCCAGTGGATATTTGGAGCATATCGCTAATTGATCATTAAAAAAAAGGCAATGCAACGCATAGCGTTGAAAGCCTCCAGAATCTATTATAAGGATATTTGGACCATTGTCAAGATTATAATTTCCAATAAATTCCGTTCCTAAATTTCTTTCTGATTTCAAATAAAAATTCAAAAAGCAAAACAACTAAAAATTAATATGAGAATTGAGAAAAAACATTGATTAACATAACTATCATCAGTCTATTCGCAATCATGTACATGATTGATTTGGTAATCAGCCTGATCAATTATCGACATCGCCATCAACCCATTCCAGAGATAGCCAAAGACATCTATGACCAGGAAAAATATCAGAAATGGCTGAGCTATTTTATGGAGACCATGCGCTTTGGTGTGATCGTGAAAACGTTCAGTACTATCCTGTTGTTACTTCTTTTGGGGTTTGGTTTCTTCGGTTGGCTGGAGCGTTTGACAGTGCAATGGTTCGCACATCCAATTATCCAGACACTGGCTTTTTTGGGAATATTTGGGTTCCTGCGTATGCTGATTAGCATTCCATTTGATTAT
>DAOUGX010000332.1:0-6500 GCA_034428855.1 Anaerolineaceae bacterium
GTGGCTGCGCATGAAGCTGGATTTGACACATTATTTATGTACACCTGGAGGGACAGGGAAGTAGTCATGGATATTCTGGAATCCCTGTCAGGAAGCCGTGTCCATTATTCTGTTAATGTTTTAGGTGGAGTCAAAATAGATATCGACGAGAAAATGGGGGATTTAATTAAGAAGGATATGGACTTCTTAGAAGAACGGACTGAATACTACATGAAAGTAGTCAAAACAGATGATACCTTTATTGGAAGAACGAGAGGTATTGGAACTCTCTCAAAAGAAAGGGCTGAATTATTAGGAGCTGTTGGGCCCACCGCAAGGGCTTCCGGAGTAAAAAGAGACATTCGAGTTAATGCTCCGTATTCGGGTTATAAAGATTTTCCTGTGAATATGATCACCGATGAAACTGGAGATTTGGAAGCCAGATTTGTAGTGCGTTTGAAGGAATTGTATGAATCATACAGAGTGATTCGAGAAATTGTGGAGAAAATTCAGCCTGGAGAGATCGTTGCCCGTATGAAAAGGAAAATTCCAGAAGGTGAGGTCATATCCAGAGTAGAAGCACCAAGAGGTGAGTTGTTCTATTACATAAAAAGTAATGGAACTGAGATACCCGATCGTGTTAAAGTAAGAACACCAAGCTTGTGTAATTGGGGAACCATAACAGATGTCGCAGTGGGGCATAAGCTAGCTGACATGCCTATGTTGCTGGTTGGGATTGATCCGTGTTTTTCCTGTAACGATAGAATGGTTACTATTCACACAACCTCTCAACCATCTGAAATAATGAGTTGGGAAAAACTTCGAAAATATGGAATTGAGTATTACCGATGAACCTATCTCTTCACCCTCTAATTCTGATGTTGATTTTTCCAGGTGGTCTATTCTTAATGAACATTGGTTTATTGTATGAATGGGCTGACAGGAAGTTGGTAGCCCGCTTTCAAAGCAGAGTGGGACCGCGCTGGTTTCAACCTGTTGCAGATACCATCAAATTATTAGCGAAAGAAGAAATCATTCCACACGGCGTTCATAAAATTATGTTCTTAGGGTTGCCGATTATTGCTCTAACGGGAGCATTAACAGCAGCATTGTACGTGCCATTATTTGGATTTAAAGCACCTTTCAGTTTCGAAGGTGATCTGGTGGTTGTTCTGTATTTGCTCAGTATGATGACATTATGTATTGGCCTTGCTGGTGCAAATACACTCAGTCGTTTCACAATTATTGGTGCTACCCGAGCTTTAACTCAAATGTTCTCATATGAGGCACCTTTTCTTCTGGCTTTGTTGGGACCAGCAATAGCAGCTGGTACCTGGAATATTGGTCAAATCAATTCTTATGCCAGTAGTACTATCTGGTTGATACTAGCACAACCCATTGGATTTATCGTTGCCTTGGTTGGATTAATGGGAAAACTTGAGCTTCCTCCTTTTGATGCACCAGAAGCAGAAACGGAAATAGTAGCTGGCGCTCTGACAGAATATTCTGGCCGTGGATTAGCATTATTCCGGATTGGTAAAAACGTTGAATTGGTTGTCGGGTTAACTTTAGTCGTTATTTTTTATCTGGGAGGAATTGGAAATCCGCTTGAATTTGTGCTTAAATCAGCCATTTTGTTTCTGGTGGTTACAGCATTACAATCCATGTTTGCTCGATTAAGAATTGATCAAACTGTCGGTTTATGGTGGAGGTTAGGAGCGTTAATGGCATTATTACAATTATTAGCGATAATATTTGGTAGATATTTAGGAGAAATCCTAAGATAGGATTAAAGGTGAAGAAATGGCTATTGGAGTTTTATTTGGCGATCTGATCAAATCACTTTTCTCTAAACCAGCTACCCAGAACTATCCGTTCACAAAATTAAAAGCTCCAGAACGTTTGCGTGGAAAATTAGTTTATGAACCAGAGAAATGTATTGGTTGCATGTTGTGTATGAAAGATTGTCCATCGAATGCGATTGAGCTTTTAACTGTTGATAAAATTAACAAAAGATTTGTGATGCGTTATCATCCAGATCGGTGTGTCTTCTGTGCCCAATGCGTTCAACTTTGCAGGTTTAAGTGTCTAAATATGTCAAATTCCTTATGGGAAATGGCATCCACATCCAAAGAAGCTTTTGAAGTGTATTATGGAAAAGAAGAAGATATTGCACTCTTACTTGAAAGAGCAGCTCGACCAGGCCTTGATGAACCACCTTGCGAAGACAGGTGAACCACCCAGATTATCAATCGTCGGAATTGGAAATGAATTAAATGGTGATGATGCAGCCGGGGTTCTCATTTTAAGAATTTTGAAACGGAGATTACCGGTAGATAAAAGAATTCAGCTTCTGGAAGGGTCAATCGCTCCGGAAAAT
Organism: Anaerolineaceae bacterium; assembly: GCA_034428855.1. GTDB lineage: Bacteria > Chloroflexota > Anaerolineae > Anaerolineales > Anaerolineaceae > UBA6170. The sequence continues at coordinate 2,360 of DAOUGX010000332.1, forward strand.
TACGCAAGCACCATTTCCAGGTTTTCTCCTGATTGGTTATGGTTGGTTGATGCAGCTGATTTTCGTGAAAATCCTGGGTCGCTGAAGTTAATTGATTTAGATCGAATAGAAATCGGTGTACCTTCTACGCATAGTCTGTCACCTGATTTATTATTTTCAATTTTTAACCTGAATACTCAGGTTAAGATTTTCTTTTTTGGCATTCAACCTGAATCAGTGGAACCATTCACTGAACCTTCAGGAGTCATACATAAAACGATTCGAAATACTGCAAATTTTTTGTTGCACTGGACAAAATTTGCCTATAATATCTAATCATGGCAAAGAAAAATCCTATAATTACCGCGATAATTGCCTTTAGCTGGTTTTTTCTAATTATCGTTGGATATTATGTAATCCACAAACCTTTTAATCCACAAACCGCTCAGATGTTTGTATTGCATATTTGGAGGATCATTTTATGTGCTGGAATTATTTCAATTGCAGGTGGAATAGGAGTTAAGATCAATAAATTTGAAAAGCTGGATCCATCTCAGAAAGTATTTCTGCAAGCTGGACTGGGTTTAGGGGTTCTTTCTTTAACGATATTGTTAATAGGATCAATTTGGAAGATAAATTTAATCATTGCATCTGTTTTAATTTTGATTTTTTCAATAATTACGTATAGGCAAATAATTAATTGGATCAAAGATTTTGTTTATTCCAAGCAAAATATTTTTAAGAATCAAAATTCTTCAACCAGAATAATCATCGCTCTGATCATTGTCATTTTTATCTCTCAGTTGCTCGTATCACTAACACCAGCTACCCGATATGATGCGTTAAATTATCATTTAAGTTTACCCAAGACGTATTTACTTCAGGAAAAAATTAGTGATATTCCCTGGTTGATTATGTCGGGAATGCCACAAATTTCAGAGATGATCTACACAGCTTTATTAGCTTTGGGGGGTGAGTCAGCTGTTCTTGTTTTCAATTGTTTTACTGGTGTGTTAATTCTTTCTGGCTTGGTTGGTTTCTTGAAGAAAAGAACCGATAGCGCCAGTGCCTGGGTTGGAGCTGCGAGTTTGTTTGGTGGTTATACGTTTTCCTCTGCTCTGTCCTGGGGTTATGTTGATTTAATGACCGCATTTTTTGGTCTAGGAGTTCTCATCTTAGTTGATGAGTTCATTTTGAGCGGAAAAAATGAGTACGTTTTCTTTGCAGGTGCATTCTGCGGTCTTGCATTTGGTTGTAAATACCCGGCTGGCGTCATTTTTATTGCTGGTTTATTTACTCTTCTTGTTATTTTAATTAAAAATAAGCAAACCAAGAAATTAAAAAAATTAGCGTTTTTTAGTCTCGGAGCAGGTTTATTAGCCTTACCCTGGCTGTTGAAGAATTTCCTGTTCACAGGGAATCCAATTTATCCGTTTTTCTTTACGGCTGGTTCCATGACCGAATTGAGATTAAACGTGTATCAAGGAATGGCTCCTTTTGGTGATTTGCTGGATTTATTTTTTCTTCCAATTCGCGCGACAATAATTGGGTTGGATGGTGCGCATGGATACAGCGTTTCCACTGGACCATTAATGCTTGCATTAGGATTGTTGGCATTTTTAGCCTGGGAGGAAAAGACACCTGACCAAAAAAGATATTTGACCGTTACAGGATTAATTTCTCTCTTTGGAATATTAGTTTGGGCGATTGGAAACCAGGTTTCAGGATATTTAATTCAGACTAGATTTTATTTTGTTCTATTTCCTGTTTTTGCGTCTCTATCCGCTTTTGGTTACTTTCAAATTAAAAATTATAAAATCAGGCAAATTCGTCTAAAACGGTTGGTAGATTTCTTTATCATTCTTGTTTTGGGATTAAATTCAATCCAATTGATTACTGAAATGGTTGAGAAAGATGTCTTATCGAGTGTTGTCGGAGCAATTTCAAAACAACAGTATCTGGAAATTAATTTAGGTTGGTATGCGAGTGCAATCAACAAAGTCAATCAATTGGAAGAGACCAACAAAGTTATGTTTTTGTATGAACCTCGTGGATATAGTTGTATTCCAGTGTGTGATCCTGATGAGATATTAGATCATTGGAAAGTTGTTTATCATGAAAATAAGTCTGAAAAAGAAATTCTCTCTACTTGGAAAAAGCAGGGGTTCACTCATGTTCTCGTTTATACAAAAGGTATGGAATTTTTACGGGAATATGAAGATCCCCATCACCCTGTGAATGAACTAGACTCATTAATAAAATTAACAACCAGGCTTGAACTGGTTGAAAATTTTGGTGATTGGTATAAATTGTATTTGCTTCCAGAAAATTAATTTAAATTAAATTTTCAATTTTTCATTTGCTAGAATTTCTATCAAACCAATAATCGCTGAGTTATCCAAATTCCCAAGACTATTCTGGACCATGCCAGAATAAAGTTGTTGGTCGATTGAACAGGATGGCAATGGAATTCCGTATTCTCTGGCCGTGTCTAAGACGATATTGAGATCTTTTGATTGCATTGATGCTTTAAATCCTGGTTGACGATTCCCGGAAAATAGTCTTGGTGGTTTCACATCAAGCGTCCAGCATTGTGCAGCACCACCTCTAATAGCTTCCACCACCTTCTTTGGGTCTGCTCCGGCTTTTTGCGCAAAAATTAATAGCTCACTCATGGCGACCATTTGAGCTGCTACCATAATTTGGTTAGCTGCCTTCGCAATTTGGCCGGTTCCTGCAGCACCAATGTGTGTTATGGTTTTACCCATTGATTCAAAAATGGGACGCACCTTTTCTAATGCTTCAATCGGTCCACCAACCATTATCGTCAAGGTTGCATTGATGGCGCCGATATCACCGCCGGAAACTGGTGCATCCAGGGCGAGAATACCATTTTCTGCAAGACTGGTTGCGATATTTCTCGAAACGATTGGTTTAATCGTAGAATTATCCACAAAAATCAAACCAGGTCTACCACCAGACTTAATTCCATTTTCTCCTAATACAACAGATTCCACATCTGGAGAATCGGGTAGATTCGTGAAAATTACATCCACTTGAGAAGCGACTTCAGCAGGAGAAAAAGCTTCTTTCGCTCCTTTCATTACCAATTCACTTACACTACTTCTGCTTCGGTTATGAACAACCAAGGGAAAGCCAGCTTTGAGAATATTACTGGCAATCGGTTTTCCCATTAATCCCAAACCAATATAACCAACTTTCAGCATATTTCCTCCTATAATTTTGATCATCGAAGTACCATCAGTGTTCATTTTCCCAAATAACCAAATAATTGTACAATAATAGCAAGATTTTCAGCATTGTATTTGAAAATCCCTTCTTGAGGAGGAATCATATGTCCAGTATTCAATACCATATCAGAGTAAAAGAAGGAGATGTTGGCAAATATGTTTTGTTACCAGGGGATCCTGGCAGGTGTGAATCAATCGCGAACTATTTTGACCAACCCAAATTTATTTCCTTTAATCGTGAACACAAAGTTTATTCAGGAACCTTAAACGGAGAAATGGTTTCTGTTGTCTCTACTGGAATGGGATGTCCTTCTACTGCGATTGCTGTGGAGGAATTGGTGAAAATTGGATGTCATACCTTTATTCGGGTAGGTACTTCTGGAGCAATGCAACCGAATTTAAATGTTGGTGATATTGCCATTATTAATGCTGCGATTCGTGATGAAGGAACAAGCAAACAATATTTACCAATAGAATATCCAGCTGTTGCGGATTTAGAAGTGGTGAATGCATTGGTAAAAGCTTCTCAAAAGTTACAATATACCTACGCAGTCGGCGTTTCACATACTAAGGATTCCTTCTATAGCGAGGTGGAACCAGATCGAATGCCGATGTCAGCTTACTTAAAAGATCGGTGGAACCATTGGGTTGCTGGGGGGGCTATTTGTTCAGAAATGGAAGCATCTATTGTGTTTATCCTGTCTGGAATTTACCGAAAAAGAGCTGGAGCAGTAACTATGATTATTGGCAGTGATATGGATACAATCGGTAAAAAACACGACCCAGACGGTATGATTCGGGTGGCTATTGAAGCACTAAAAGTATTAATTACGAAAGATAAAGAAAAGAGTCATTGAAACACAATCCCCTCAGTCATTGGTGAGGGGATTGTGTTATTTATTGCAAATTCT
>DAOUGX010000333.1:0-35290 GCA_034428855.1 Anaerolineaceae bacterium
GACTGAGAAATCTTTGTAAAAATCATTAATGACAGAATTCCAAACTTTATCACCGGAAGCGACCTGGTCGAGAGAATTTTCCATAGATGCTGTAAATCCAGGATCAACCACTTCAGTAAAATGATCTACTAATAAGTCATTTACAATTTTTCCAGTCTCTGATGGAATCAACCTTTTCTTCTCTCTATCAACATATCCCCGCTCTTGAATTGTCGAAAGAATCGGAGCATAAGTCGAAGGTCGTCCAATCCCATACTCTTCTAATAGTTGAACCAAAGATGCTTCCGTAAATCTTGGAGGTGGTGTAGTGAAATGTTGTTCTGGAATCAATCGTAATAGCTCTTGTTTTTGCCCGTCAGCCAGATTGGAAGGAAGCAAAATCCCTGTATCATTCCCATTTTGTTTATCCTCGTCCTTGGCTTCTTCATAAACAACCAGGAATCCAGAAAATTTTAATGTTGAACCTGATGCTCTGAATTCATATTGATTTATTGATCCATCCGCTTGTATCTCCACTGAAACAGTATGATAGATGGCTGCTTCCATCTGGGAAGCAATAAACCGTTTCCAAATGAGTTGATAGAGCTTGAACTGATCACCTTTGACAAATTTCTTTACATCCTCTGGGGAACGAAACACAGATGTAGGTCTGATTGCTTCGTGAGCTTCTTGAGCTTTTACGGCTCTTGTTTTGTGCTGTGGTAGTGATTCAGGTAAATAGGAAGCTCCAAATTTGTTTGATATGTATTGCCGAGCTTCTTTTTGAGCAATATCAGAAATGTTAGTGGAGTCGGTACGCATATAAGTAATCAAACCTGTTGATCCACCTTCGCCGACATCCAGCCCTTCATAAAGTTGTTGAGCGAGTGCCATCGTTCTTCTGGCAGTAAAACCTAATCTGCGTGAAGCTTCTTGCTGCAATGTGCTGGTGATAAACGGAGCTGGAGCTTTTCGTTTCCGTTCACCTTTTTTTACTTTTGTTATCCAGTAATTGGCTTTTTCTAATTCTTCTAAATAACTATACGCAATTTCTTTGTTATTTAGTGAAGGCTCTTCTTGATTTATTTTAAATAATTTCGCTATATAAGTCTTCTTTGAGTGATCGGGTCTTAATTCAGCTTCGATTGTCCAATATTCTTCCTGAATAAAGTCCTCAATCTCTCTTTCTCGTTCTACTATTAATCTCAAAGCCACAGATTGAACTCGACCAGCCGACAACCTGCTTCTCACCTTTTGCCATAATAATGGGCTTAGATTATAGCCAACCAACCTGTCAAGAATTCGGCGTGCTTGTTGGGCATTTACCAGATCCATATTGATCGTTCTTGGGTGACCAAAGGCTTCTTCAATAGCTGGTTTTGTTATTTCATGAAAAATTACCCGATTGGTTCTGGTCTCATCTATCTCAGCAGCCTCCATTAAATGCCAGGCGATTGCTTCTCCTTCCCTATCAGGGTCGGTTGCAAGAAAAATTTGTTCTGCTGTCTTGGCTAGTTGTTTTAATTCTTTTACCACTGGTCTTTTTTCGTTTGGAACTCTGTATTTTGGAGAGAATTGATTTTCTACATCCACAGATAATTCAGACCGTAGCAAATCTCGCACGTGCCCGACGGAGGCTTTGACCGTGTAATCTTTACCCAAATAGCGTTGTACAGTTTTTGCTTTTGCAGGAGATTCCACAATCACTAATTTTCCATTTAGTTTCGTCTCCTTTTTGCTAGTCGCAGGAGGTGTTAATTGACTATGCTCTTCCGTCTTTCCAGTTCTATATAATATTGTTCCACAAACAGAACAAACGCCTTTGGTCACAGGTGCGCCAATTTTATTAAATGAGGCTTGTGGACCCACCATTTCTCGTTTGGTTCTGCACTTTACACAATAAGCTTCCAAAACAAATCCTCCTACAAATACTCAACCATATTATTATCGGTCAAATATTTTACAACATCTTTTATTTCTTGAGATTTTTTCCTGTCACATACCAAAATTGTTGTCTCAGTTTCAACAATGACTAAATTATCAACACCTAAGGTAACTAATAATTTTTCACCGGTTTTGGAGTAAACCAATGTATTCGAAGTTTCAAACTTGAGAAGTTTTTTCGAGAGATTTACATTACCATTCGAATCCATTTCCATCGCATCAAATAACGATTCCCAACTTCCCACATCAAACCATCCCAGATCAGCTCCTGGAATAACTATAACATTCGAAGCATTCTCCATAATTCCGTAATCAATTGTCTGGGGAATAATTTTGCCCCATAGTCCTGGTAATTCATCAGTAAAATTCTTATCAACGATGGACTGTTTAATATTTTCCAGGATTGAATATAAATCAGGCATTTGTTTTTTAAATTCTGACAGGATTGTATCTACATGCCAGATAAACATACCCGAATTCCAATCATATCCTCCGGAAGAGAACATCATTTTTGCTTTTGGTAAGTCTGGTTTTTCAATAAATTTATTAACTTTGAATGCCCATCGATCTTCAAATTCATCGATCGGATCACCTTTATGTATGTAACCATAACCAGTTGCAGCAAAAGTTGGTTGAATTCCCAAAGTAACCATGTATTTTTCATTAGCAGCTTTAAACCCAGATTTTAATAAATTGTGAAATTCTGAAACATTCTGGATAAAATGATCCGCAGTGAGAATGACCAATACCGCATCAGGGTTAATTTGTTTTATATAGGTAGCAGCGTATCCCACAACCGAAGCCGTCCCTTTTGGAAATGGCTCAATGAGAAAATTCTCCTCAGGAATCAATGGAGATTGGGTCATTAGCAGTTTAGCCTGTTCAGCCACTGTAACCACAAATATTCGATCTGGAGAAAATAAACCAGCCAGCCGATTGACAGAAATTTGAAACAAAGTCTCCTCACCAAAAAGTTTAACCATTTGTTTCGGTGTTTTTTTGGTTGATAAAGGCCATAAACGTGTACCGCCACCACCTGCCATTATTACAGCATAGTAATTATTGTAGTCATTCATTTATATATAATCCCCTTTCGATTCTCGAATTGCCACGTATTTCATACCACCAACTTGTTTCGTCAAACCTTTTAATTCCATCATCGTCAAATAGGATGAAACCTCAGCAATGGGTAATTCAGATAAATTTGTAATTTCATCAACATGCAATGGTTCATCTGATAACACTCTCAGAATTTTTTCTTCAAAAAGATCAATCGGGTATTCTTTCCGGAAAGTTTTTCTCTCCTGGATGAGTTCTACCTGAATATCTTGCAAAACCTCTCGAATGTCCAACAGTGGTTTTGCACCTTTCTGGATCAGTCTATTCGTGCCTTTGCTTTGCACATTATATATGCTGCCTGGAACTGCATAAACACTTCTTCCCTGTTCGGCAGCAAAATCTGCCGTGATAAGTGCTCCACTCGTTTGCCCTGCTTCGATAATGATGGTTGCTCGCGATAATCCTGAAATAATACGATTGCGGGGTGGAAAGTTTGTAGCTTCAGGCGCTGTACCTGGTGGGTAGTCACTGATCACAGCCCCATTCTTTGATATTTCTTCTGCCAATAATTTATGTTCAGCTGGGTAGATTCGGTCCACTCCACTACCCAAAACTGCGATGGTTCTACCACCAGAATCCAGTGCGGTTTTGTGGGCAATTCCATCAACTCCTCTGGCCAATCCACTGACAATTGTGATTTTATGGTCAGCAAGAACCCGTGAAAATTCTTCAGTTATCTGTTTTCCATAATGAGTGACTTTTCTAGTACCTACAATTGCGACAGCCCACTCATCTTCAAGTATCAAATCGCCTTTCAAGAATATGACAGGAGGAGGTTGGTCAATCTCCTTGAGATACCTTGGATATTCAAAATCATCCTTGATCAGGAATTTTATTCCAGCCGCAGTTAACCTTTTAACATATAATTCCAAATCAAAATCATTGCGAACTGATATTATTCGTTCACAAATTTTTTCTGACAAACCCGTTTCTCGTAATTTATTTTGAGGAGCATTCCAAGCAGCTTCCAGATCACCAAAATAATCTTCGAGCGCTTTAAGCCTGACAGCTCCAATTCCTTTTATTAGAGAAAATCCAACCCAGTAATTTCTTGGATCCATCCCTAATCCTGGTTATAGTATTCCATCGGTTTTACAACCATTAATTTTGATTCAATATCAATTTTTTCAATTAAATTCAAAAGAGCTGGATAAAGGATTTCCTTCTTATTTTCATCAAAGATAACATAAACGTCGTTTGCCCCAGTAGATAAAATATCTGAAAGGATTCCTACTCTGATACCATTTGTATAAAAAACATCCAAACCTATTAGTTGGTGGTGATAATATTCACCTTTTGGAAGCGGTGGTAACTCAGCTGCATTTACAAATACAAAAGAACTCTTAAAAATCTCAATTTGTTCTACCGTGGTTAATTCTTTAAATTGGATAATATACCCGCGGGGATGATCCTTGATTGACTCAATTGTTGCTGGATAATGATCTTCCCCGATGAATACCTGTCTTCCTTTTTTAATTCTTTCAGGAAAATCTGAAAGAATATAAAAAATTACTCCACCATCCAAACCATGTGGTTTCCCTAACCGTCCTATGGCCAAATAGACAGGCTCGCCATTTTTGGGCGAGCCTGTGCCAACATGTTCAGGTTCAGACAGCCCCCGATGTTTTCTTGTCATCGAGGTTCCACCACATCCAGGGTTGCTTGTTTACCTTCCCTTGCAGCAGCTACACGCAGCAAGACACGCATTGAATTTGCGACTCGTCCCCCTTTACCAATCACTCTTCCCATGTCTTCTTTAGCTACTCTTAGCTCAATTCTTGATTTATTGTTTCCACGGTCATAATTGACTTCAACCTGGGATGGATCATCAACCAGAGAACGAGCAATATATTCAATCAGTTCTTTCACGGCATTTCCTTTCTTAAAGCAAGTTTTGGACTACGCTTAATAAGTGTGTAAAATTACGCCGCGTTGGTTTTTTGGTTGCTCAGATGTTTTTGGTAAATTTTTTCTGCTTCGCTTTTTAAGACATCCAAAGCTTCACCTTTTTTATAGCGATCGAATCGTTCCATCAAGCCAACGGTTCTAAAAATTTGGCTAACTGAATCACTGGGTTGAGCTCCTTTGCTCAGCCAGTCAAAAACTCGATCTTCATTAATACTGATCGTATTAGGTTGTGTTCTTGGATTATAAAAACCCAAAATTTCCAAAAATCTACCATCTCTTGGACTTTCTTTATCAGCTGCAATGATGCGGTATGTTGGTTGTCCTTTTAATCCTTGTCTTCGTAATCGAATCCTTACCATCGATTTTCTCCTGTTTTTTTATTTTTTATTTTTTGTTCATCTGATTATTTATTTTACCCTGAGAGGAAACGTTGAAGGGGACGTTTTTTTGAATAAAATTTTCCTCAGACTAACCGAATAAACGAGGTAATCCACGCCCTCCGGATTTTTGAAAAGTTTTCATTAATTTCTTTATATCACGATATTGCTTAATTAACCGATTCACATCCTGAACCTGGGTTCCGGACCCAGATGCAATTCTTCGTCTTCGTGATGCATTAAGTATATCCGGAAATCTTCTTTCTTGCGATGTCATTGAATTAATGATGGCTTCTGTTTGTTTTAATTGATTCTCAGCATCTCTTGGATTGACAGATCTGGCCATTTGACCCATATTTCCAGGCATCATTTCCAAAATTTGCGAAATGGACCCCATTTTTTTTATTTGTTTCAATTGTTGAAGAAAATCCTCGAGAGAAAATTCTCCACTAACCAGCTTTTGCGCCTGTTTTTGAGCTTCTTTTTGATCGAAAGCTTGTTCAGCCTTTTCGATTAATCCAATTACGTCTCCCATCCCTAATATCCGGGATGCAAGTCTTCCTGGATCATAGGCTTCCATCGCATCAATACTTTCACCGGTACTCAGGAATTTTATCGGAACACCAGTGACGCTCCGAATAGAGATAGCTGCACCACCGCGCGCATCACCATCAATTTTTGTTAGTACGAGTCCTGTGATTGAAACAGTATCCCTAAAACCTTCAGCAATGTGCAAAGCTTCCTGTCCAATCATCGAATCTACAACCAATAATAATTCAACAGTCTTGATTCGGGATTGTATGGACCGCAATTCATCCATTAACGCTTGATCAAGTTGTGATCTTCCTGCTGTATCGATTATTAAAACAGTAAATCCGCCTTTTTTTGCATAATCATACGCATGAGAACAGACTTCTGGTGGTTTTTTACCTTCTTCTGTAAAGACTGGCACATCAATTCGTTCGCCTAAAGTTTGAAGCTGTTTTATGGCAGCAGGACGATAAGGGTCAGCAGCCACCAACATAACTCGCTCGCCTTGAGACCTTAATTTTTTAGCTAATTTGGCTGATGCAGTTGTTTTACCAGATCCTTGTAAACCTACCATCATAATCACATATGGTTTTTCACCCGTGAGATTAATTTTTGATGGATCACCCAATAACTTTATGAGCTCTTCATTTACTATTTTGATGACTTGTTGACCAGGATTAAGAGCTTTGGATACTTCTGCACCAACTGCTCGTTCGCGTACTTGAGCGATGAATTTCTTAGCCACACTGAAGTGAACATCTGCTTCTAGTAATGCCATCCTGACTTCACGCATGACATTATCAACATCACCTTCGGAGAGTTTTCCCCTTCGGCGAAGTTCTTTGAATATTCCGTCCAGTCTTCCAGTTAAATTTTCAAACATAAATATTTTTCAATAATTAAATTCTTTTAACAGCGTGCAAGATTTTAGCGCTTTGATCAATTTTGGTCAAGGAATTCTATCACATGATAAACTCAATCGGATTATATTTTTCTTGACATATCCTATACATATTTTCGCAACTTTTAGCGTTATTTAGTGTTATTAACTTAGATTCTCAGCTCTCATCTTTACATGAATCTAAATCATTATTAATGGAGTATTTATGTCTAAAGTTGCAATTGTTACCGATAGTACCGCTTACATTCCCAAAGAATTGTTAACTGAATTTCACCTGGAAATTGCCCCCCTTCAATTAATATGGGGAGAGGAACAATTCCGAGATGGAGTGGATATTCAACCAGTTCAATTTTATGAAAAATTGAAGGATGCTGAAGTTATGCCTTCAACATCACAGGCTACTCCAGGCGCTTTCAAAGAAATCTATAAAGAATTAGCATCGAAGGGATATGATATTTTTTCAATTCATATTTCCTCAAAATTATCTGGTACTTTGGACTCTGCTCAACAAGCAAAGGATATGCTAGAGTTGGAAAATATTGAACTTTTTGATTCTCTAACTTCAGGCATGGCGTTGGGATTTCAGGTTTTGACAGTTGCTCGTGCAGCCGCAAATGGTGCTTCCTTAAAAGATTGTGTAAAAATTGCAGAAAAAGCTAGGGAGAAAACTGGTATTTTATTCGCAGTCAAAACCCTTGAATTCTTACATCGGGGCGGCAGAATTGGTGGAGCACAAGCATTTCTAGGAACTATGCTAAATCTTAAGCCAATCCTTGAAGTCCGAGATGGAAAAATTGAAGCTGCAGGGAAAGTAAGAACGATGAACAAAGCTGTCGATAAGGTAATCGAAATCATGAAGAGTAAAGTTGGGGAACAGACTCCGATCAGAATTGCAATACAACATGCAAATGCCTTAGAAGAAGCAAAAGTCTTATTGGAAAAAGTAAATCAATCGTTTCCAAATGGAGACATCATTGAAGCAGTAATTGCTGATGTAAGCCCGGTGATTGGAACCCACACCGGTCCAGGTGTAGTCGGAATTGCTTATATGGCAGGAATGTAATCATAGAAACGTCCGAAAGGACGTTTTTTTTCAGTAGATAATTGTCCTTGCTTCTTGTGATAGAGATCACAAGTCGTGTTTTTTGAGTTAAGTTCTTAATCTTTTTCCGATAAAATGGAGTAGATAAAACCTGACATTGAAAGGAAAAAGGAATGAAAAACTTCGCCGATAACGGTATACAGATTCCTGAAATTTTATTACCAAAAGAGAACCTTGATTTCCAAAAATGGGCAGTCATAGCCTGTGACCAATATACTTCTCAACCAGAATACTGGAATGAAGTCGAGAATATTGTGGGAAATTCCCCCTCCACTCTAAAGATGATTCTGCCTGAAGTGTATTTGGAAACTTCAGAAGAAATTCAGCGAATTGAAAATTCAAAAAATATGATGAAGGAATATCTTGGACTAGGTCTTTTTCAAACCTTCCATGGGATGATCCTCGTTGAAAGAATGGTAGGCGGAAAAACAAGATATGGATTGATGCTTGCGCTTGATTTGGAGAAATATGATTTCTCAAAAGGCTCACAGACACTCGTCCGTGCTACCGAAGGAACTATTATTGATCGTCTTCCACCACGTATCCGAATCAGAGAAGGTGCGAAACTCGAATTTCCGCATATTTTGGTATTGATAGATGACCCTGAGAAAACAGTTATCGAGCCATTGGTTGAAAAGAAATACCAATTTAAAAAATTATATGATTTTGAATTGATGAAAAATAGTGGTCATTTAACCGGGTATGCAATCGATCAGGAAGAAAACCTTCATAAAATTATGCAATCTTTTGATACTTTAGCGAATCCTGATCGTTTTCACCAACATTACAACGTCCCTAAAAATTTAGGTGTTTTATTATTCGCTATGGGAGATGGAAATCATTCTCTGGCAACTGCAAAATCAATTTGGGAGAAAATTAAATCTACCACTGGAATGGATCACCCCGCCAGATATGCATTGGTTGAAGTAGAAAATATTCATGATACAGGTCTGGAATTTGAACCGATCCACCGAGTTCTCTTCAATCTTAAAACTAATATTTCTGCAAAGATGCAAGATTATTGGAAAGATCAAATTATCTTCACCCATTATGACCAACCTGCTGAAATGATTTCTGTTGTTGACAATCATCAGGGTAATTCTCAAAAATTTGGTTTTGTGGAAAAATCTTCATTTTCAGTGATTGAGATTATAAACTCACCAAATAATTTACCTGTTGGAACCCTGCAGGTATTTTTGGATGATTTTATGAAAAACGGTGGAGCAGACAAAATTGATTATGTCCATGGTAGTGATGTAACCTGTGCTCTCGGTTCAAAACCTGGAAATTGTGGATTTTATCTACCTGCAATGGAAAAAGATCAATTATTCAAAACTGTAATACTTGATGGAGCATTACCCAGGAAAACCTTTTCGATGGGCGAAGCATATGAAAAAAGGTTTTATATGGAAGGTAGAAGAATCACTCGTTAATGTGTTATAAAAAGAGGTGCTGAAGAAAAGAGCCAGCACCTCTTTTTTTCTCGTTAACACTGGAGATACGGAGATAAACTATGTTTTCACCTGAATTAAAGAACTTCACTAACCCTTTACCTCCCAACGAAGTGCATTTTTTAGATTTAAAAATTGAACCTTGGGCAGATAGAAAAAGGGTGAAAATTTTTATAAAAATTTCTGAATTCTCCTCTCCACCAAATTTGAATTTTTCCCTAAACAACAAAAAGGGTGATATTTTATCTCAAGTCACCATGATCGAAAATGTTGATACAGACATCGTTTTTACAATGCATCTTCGGGGTAACTCCGAGGATGCAAACTATATTCTTAATGGGGAAATTTTTTATCCTGGAGATTATGGCATCGTGGATAAAGAAGCAATTGAATTTACAATTCCTTTATGATCAAACCAAAAATATCACTCTTTTTGTTATTTTTACTTTCGTGTTTATTCATTATTCAATTGAGTGGGTGTATAAAAAAAGATAGAAGTATTGATCATCTGATGAGATCGCTCACACCAACAAACAATACTATTTCGGAGATTAAACAATTATCCAGCCCATCCGAAATGAATGAATCAACCCAAACTCCATACCTGAAACCGACAGAAAAAGAATTGGAATTGATCATTAATCAGGACGTGGATGAAACTGTGATTCCAACTGAGGATACCAATGAAATTTCTACTCCTTTGGATGGTATCCAAATTTTGGAATTAGAGGATATTGTTTCAAATCCTTTTGATTTTTCTGGTAACGGAAAAGAGGAAGGACACCATGGAACAGATTTTTCATTCTATCGATATAAAAGTTTTCAGACGATCGAGAGTATTCCGATTTTATCAATGTTTCCAGGTCGAGTCAGTTCCATCGTAAGTGACCGACCTCCGTATGGGAATATGATGATTATTGAAACCCCACTTTCATATTTTCAAGATGAGACCCAATCATTTTTGCTGGATTATTTACCAGTCGATCCTTTACCTTTCAAAACAGATTTGTCATGTCCGGATCTTAAAGATGCAAAATATGAAATCCAATCGACTGAGATATCTTTATATAGTCTATATGCCCACCTCAAAGAAGCTCCAATATTTACAATTAGTGATTTTGTACAAACGGGCGATCAAATTGGACAAGTAGGAAATTCTGGAGCATCAGGTAATCCTCATTTACATTTAGAATATCGATTAGGCCGTTCTGGGATTGATTTTCCAGAAATGTCACATTACATCAATTCGGCTTCACCATCAGAAATTTATAATTATTGTTTATGGCGCATATCAGGTTATTTTTTTCAAATAGATCCCATGAAAGTTATTGGTTTTTATTTACAAAATCGTTAATTTTTATTACGAAGGTATTATATAAATGCTACAATCAGAAAATCAAAATTGAATTCTATGATTGAAAACCTTTTATGAGCAAAGATCAAAGTTCTTATCAATTAAAATCCAATATTATTTGGATTGTTCTTGCCATTATCAATTTACTTTTGGTTCTATTATTCATTATTAAATACGTGATTAAAGGCACCAATCAGCTAGATTCAACCAACTCAAGCAATATTTCTTTATCAAAACCGGAACATACATTATCCCCAATTGTTCAAGATTCACCGGTTACTGACTTTTCTACATTAACAATTCCAAACCAGAACATTTTATTTGAAAAGCAAGACTATTTTTTTATACTTTCAATTTTTAATAATCAAGTTTCTCATCTGTATGTTTACAATCCTCAAAGTGGTTTTTTTACAAGATTATCAGACAGTCCATATGAAGAAATCCATCCAGCTATCAGTCCTGACGCGAAAAATTTAGCTTACAGTGCGAAAAAAAATGGATATTGGGATATTTACATCATTAATTTGACGAATGGAATGGAGACTCGGGTGACTGATACTTATGAGTATGAAGGGTCACCATCATGGTCTTCGGATGGTTTATTTTTAGCGTATGAATCATATAAATATGGAAATCTGGATATCTTTATCCAGGATATTAATAACCTTCAATCACCTGCTATTCAACTAACTGATAATCCATATTCCCAATTCTCACCTTCCTGGAGCCCAAATGGTCGGGAAATCGCATTTGTTTCTACTGAAGATGGTGACGAAGAAATTTGGGTAGCAAAATTGGATAATGTTGAAAATCGTTTTCAAAAAATTATTAATCGTCCAAACCAGGTTGATTTAAACCCTCATTGGTCATCTGATGGGAACCAATTGCTTTGGACCAGTGAAAATTATGGTTATCCCATCATCATGCAAATCGATTATTCTGAGACAAATTTATTGCTTTCTGAAATGGGTATTGGAGATAATGCACAATTATCTGAAAATTCGATTTCTTATATTCAATCAGAAGCTAATCAGAATTTCTTAATTCATAAAGATCTTCTTGGAGAATTCTTGATTCCTCCTGTAAAAATTCCTGGAAATGTACATGGATTTTCAATTCTTTCGATGCAAACAAGTGACGAGAATTTGATAAATCAATTGATGAATCATGAAATTTTACTAGCTGACAATCAAACTGATACAACAGTTTTTCCTTCTTCGAATCAAAAAGTCGAGTTGGTTATGTTGGATGGAGTCGAAACAGATTACCCGTATCTCAGCAATGCAGTTGTTGATCAATTTAATAGGTTAAGAACGTCAGTTGGAGATACATCTGGTTGGGATTTTTTAAGTCAACTGGAAAAAACATTTATACCTATCACTGAACCAACCACACCAGGAATTTCAGAAGAATGGCTTTATACGGGTAGGGCCTTTCAATTTAATCCTCTTTCGATATATGCAGGATTAACCACGACTGTTAAAGAAGAAAGAAATGGTCAAACATATTGGAGAATCTATTTAAAAGCCAGGTATCAAGATGGTTCCCAAGGTATCCCATTACGCGTAATGCCCTTTGATTTATCAGCCCGATACAACAATGATCCAAAAACATATGAAAATGGTGGAGAGAAAACGCCTATTCCACCAGGATATTGGATAGATTTGACAGAATTAGCTCTGGATTCTTCATGGGAAAGAGTACCCGCCATTTCGAATTGGCAAAGATATTTTGATTCAGCTAGATTTAATCAGTTCATTTATTCAAATGGGTTGGATTGGTATGCTGCCATGAAAGAGATTTATCCTTTGGAAGCTTTTATGAGTCCAACACCCATACCAACAAATCCTTTGACGCCTACAAGTAGCCCCACTGTACGTTTTTTCCGCTCTCCAACAATTTCTAGTACTCCTACATTGCCCATCGTAGCTACCCGCAGACCAACCTGGACGCCGAACCCGTAACACTGCAATGAAACGATATTTATCATTTTTCATTTGGTTGGTCACATTAGTGGGTTTGTTGATCGTGGTTTTTTCAGAAAATTCAAAAATCAATCCAGAAAATTCTTCTGAATCGGTAGAAAACTGGATCAACGAACACATACCCGTAGTAAATCCATTACTAAATCCGAACGAAAATTCAAAAACTACAGATGTTAATTCCCCGAATATAAATGCTACTTTCAATGAACAACCACTAAAATTAGTTTTTCCTCTCCCGGAAGACCCACCAATTTCTTTGTGGAGGCCACCTTTATATCCAACTCCGTGGGCTATTTCGCCTTTTGATCATTTTTATTTTTCAAGACCCATTGCAGCTGATGAAATTAATTGGCCTTTAGCGAATTATCGATATGGTTATTTTTTCCCGGAAACCGATATTATCCATACTGGAATAGACATAACTGCATCACGAGGTACTCCCGTAATCGCAGCTGCTCCAGGAACAGTTGTTTGGGCTGGCTACGGGTTGTATTCTGGTTCTTATAATGAAGATGATCCATACGGTTTAGCAGTCACCATTGAACATGATTTTGGTTATAAGGATAAGAATTTATTGACAGTATATGGACATATGGACCGAATTGATGTTGAAAAGGGACAAAGAGTTGATACAGGCACGCAATTAGGAATTGTTGGCAATACTGGTTTTACAACGGGTCCTCACTTGCATTTTGAAGTTCGTTATGAAACCAATAGTTACTTTAGAACTCGAAACCCAGAATTATGGTTATCACCACCTCAAGGTTGGGGAGTCTTAGTAGGACAAATAAAAACTGTGGATAACAACTACCTTCATCTGAAGGAAGTATACATACGCAACCAGGAAACCAACCAATCCTGGATGGTTCTAACCTATGCGACAAATAGTATTAATAGAGATGAGTATTATCAAGAAAACCTCACTTTGAGTGATTTACCTGCCGGAGAATATAAATTATCGTTTACAATAGATGGTGTAACTTACAGTAATGAAATCACAATTCATCCTGGTGCCATATCCTTCTTTTCATTTCGAGAAAAATTTGGTTTTTCTTTTAAAACTCCATCGATTGAAGAACCAGAAAATTGGGATAATGTAGTAATTTCTGATGATTTTCTTCCTTGATTATTTAATTAACCTTGACAGAATAACCCTATTCAATTGAAAATCAATAGTTGAAGACAAAAATAAAAAGGAGTGTTTTACAAATTGGAGGTATCTATGTCACAAAAAATAAAAAAAACCAGTTTTTGGGTCCTGGTTATGCTTATTACAACTTCTTTATTAGGAGCTTGTAAACCTGCACCAACACCAGAACCCACATTAGATCCAAATGTAATTTTTACACAAGCTGCAGAAACTGTAGCTGCACAATTAACTAGAACTGCGCTCAGTTTGCCAACTGCTACGAATACATTACAACCAACTCCCACTTTTACTGCAACTGTTCAGCTTCCTACTGCTACAACTGATGCAACAACAACAAATCTCACTCCTGCGAGTACAACAGTATCGGGTTCAACTCCGAACCCAAATAAAATGGCATTTGTAACGGATGTAACCATCCCGGATGGTCAGGTAATTCCACCAGGAGCAAAATTTGTTAAAACCTGGAGATTAAAAAATACAGGCACAACAACCTGGACAGCAAATTATAGAGTGCGATTATGGGCAGGAAATAGTTATGGTTCACCAACCTCGTTCCTTTTAGGTCAGGAAGTAAAACCAAATGCAGAAGTTGACATTTCGGTTGAATTTACTGCCCCTAACCAAACTGGAGAATATATTGCTCATTGGATTCTTTCTGATGACAAGGAAGCTAATTTTGGTAATACTTTTTATGTGAATTTTGTCGTTGGTGTTCCTGCATCTCCAACAGCTACTCAGGCTGCACCTACTCAAACCACAGCACCAACAGCGGGACCATCAGCTACTCCATAATGCTTGAAGAATTTAAACTAAATTTAAAATCAATCAAAGAAGAAATAAAAACCGAAGCGAAACGCCTCGGTTTTTCTCATATTGGCTTTACTGATCAATTCAAACCGCAACGATATCAACAGTATGTTGATTGGATCAATAACGGTTTTCATGCGAACATGAATTATTTGGAAAGACCAGATGCGATAGAAAAACGAAGTAATCTCAAATTAATTCTCCCTTCCTTCACCTCAGCAATTGTCTTTGCAATTCCATATACTCCAGCCAAATATGAAGGTATTACACATCCAGAACCAAGGATCGCAAAATATGCTATTGGTCAGGATTATCATTCTGTAATTCCAGCTCTGTTAGAAAAAATAATGGATTTCGTTAAAGAAAAGGTTTATCCTGAGGAGATTGAATATCGAATTTACACCGATACAGGACCTATTCTTGAGAAAGATTTAGCACAAAGGGCAGGTTTAGGTTGGATTGGAAATAATTCCTGTGTGATTATCCCAGGTTTTGGTTCATTCTTTTTTCTTGCGGAAATATTGATCAATCTTTCATTTCCTCCTGATCCTCCATTTGAAAAAGATTTTTGTGGGAAATGTAGGAGATGCATTGACCATTGTCCGACCCAATGTATTTTACCCAACCGAACAATTGATGCCAATCGCTGTATTTCTTACCTGACGATCGAAAATCGAGGTCATATTCCAGAAGGATTACACACAAAAATTAATGGTTGGATTTTCGGTTGTGATGTTTGTCAACAAGTCTGCCCTTGGAATCTCAAATATTCTGAGGAACCGAATTTAAATTACTTCAAATTGGAATCAAACATTGAAAAAATAAACTTATCCAAAGAATTGTATATAACCAGATCTGAATTTAAAATTAAATATATAAATTCTCCCATCTCAAGAACCCGATATTTTGGTTATAAACGTAATCTACTGGTTGTATCTGGAAATCACTTTGAACCATCTTTGATAGAACCATTGAAATTTATAAAAACCCACGAAGAGGATCCGGAGTTAAGATCACTCGCAAGTAAAATTCTTGAAAAGAATGTTCAATCTCAATAATCTGTTTTTTATAAAGTATCTCGAAAAAAAATGCCCTTTGGAAAGGGCACTTTTTCGTTTATGGTGTTGGTGTCACAGTCGCAGGTAATGTAGGAATTGGGGTGACTAAATTGACTCTCACTTCAAGTACCTGTCCGGCAAAAATCTGGTTTGAATTTTCCAATTTGTTCAATTCCATAATATCTTCCACGGTACTGTAGAATTTGTCAGCAATTAAATCCAGTGTGTCACCGAATTGAACTATATAAGTGAGCTTGGACCCTCTTGGTAAATTCGTTGGCCATGGAGTTGCTGTTGGAAGTTCCTGATTGGGTGCAGGAATAATAATTTTATCTCCAGGTTGAATCGGACATGAACCAGGGTCAAAATTATTGATAGCCAGCAGAACCATAATATCAATCTCATAAGTTGTAGCGATATCAAAACAAGTATCACCATCCAAAACTGTATATTCTATCGGTCCTGCCCGTGTTGGGGTAATTGTAACTGTTGGAGTTTCTGTAACAGTCGATGTAATTGTAAAAGTGGCAGTTGGAGGAATATCTGTAGGTGTAAATGTCGCCGTGGAAGTAGGAGTGGAAGAAGCAAAAAAACTAAACTTTGGTTTCTCCGGACCAACTAACCACACGATTAAAAGAACTACACCCACAATGACCAAAACCAAAGCCAACCCCCAGATAATAAATGGGAGCATTTGTTGTTTTCTTTTATATGATTCTATTAATTTTCTTGGATCATCTCTTTTCATAATTAATACCTGAATCTTTCAAATCCTTAATTTTTGAATCATTGTATTCTGATTTCTTTTTTTTTGCAATTGCCACATGTTATAATCATAGGTACCCATAGAACCAAAAATAATAAATCCAATCCACAATGGAGGTCAAGATATGGAAATAAATGTTACACAATATAAACGCTGTGATGTCGTATCAGTAATTGGCCGTATCGATAGTTCAAGTGCGCCACAATTACATGATGAATTTAATAAACTAATGGAAGATAACCATTTTCATCTTGTATTTAATATGGCAGATGTAAGTTTCATATCCAGCGCTGGATTGAGGGTTCTTATTTCTACACAGAAAAATTGTAAACGATTCAATCGTGGTGAATTAGTTCTTGCCAATGTTCCAGAAAATATAAAAGCTGCGTTAGACCTGGCAGGGTTTACCGCTTTATTCAAAATTTTTGATAATGAAGTCGCTGCAGTTGGAAATTTTTAAGATTTCTAGATATTTACCATGAAAACAATGACTTTTCCTGGTAGTTATTCCAGCCTTGAAAAAATTGGTGAATTTGTATCCGATACCGCCAAAAAAATTGGTTTTGTTGGGTTTGATTTATATAAAATTGAAACCGCTGTTGATGAAGCATGTTCAAACATAATTGAACATGCATATGGGCAGGAAGGAATCGGGGATATTATCGTTTCTGTTTCCCCTGACCCAGAAAAAATTACCATTACACTGAAAGATTTTGGACAACCATTTGACCCTGATTATGTAAAACAACCCAATATCGAGGCTAATCTTGAAGACCGAGAAGATCATGGGTTGGGAATTTATATGATGAAACAATGGATGGATACGGTTCAGTATAGAACACAGGAAGCAAGTAATATCATTACTTTGGTGAAATATTTAAAGGATTGAAAATTGTCTCCAACACCAGAATTGCAAACAATTCCTGAATGGAAACAATATCTGCGTTTAGGAGAACGTCTACTGGATCAACCTTCAGTAGCAAAGCAATGCTCTTTAATCCAGGAGACTATCAAGAATCTCTTAGGAGCCGAAACGAACATATGGTTGTCAGAACCATACTTCCCTTTACCGGGAGATGAAGAAAAACCTATCCTACCTCATGCTGTGGTTTCAGATCTTGTCCGAAATACATTCGATCAACAAATCAATCTTTTTAATCAGGGAGAAAATTCCCCATATGTAGGTTATAACAATTCAAAAAAACCATCTCATGTAGCCATTCCATTGATCAGTCAGGATAACATGTTGGGAATTCTTGAAGTAAAGAGAACCAACCGCCATTCATTTGATGAAAAAGAAATGAATTTTCTGCAGGGTTTTACAGCTCATGCTGCCAATTCTATGCAGATTATTCGACAGGTGACATTAAAAAACTGGAGAATGGAACAACTATCATTAGTTCGAAAAGTTTCTGAGCAAATTGCAAATGTTCATGATCTTAAGACCTTATGTGAAAAAATATCGTACTTAATTCAAAAAACATTCGGATTCTATTTTGTTGCAATATTTCTATTAAATGGCAAAACTAAATCCCTTGAATTAAAAGCTTCATCCAGCGTTTTACAGCCAGATTCATCTCAACCTCCATCAACCTTTAACCTGGGTGAAGGCATCATCGGATACGTTGCTCGCAATGGAAAAGAATTGATTGCATCTGATGTATCAAAAGAACCTTTATATAAGCCATATATTAATTTACCGAATACCCGCAGTGAAGCCACATTTCCATTAAAAATTGACAAAAAAACACTGGGAGTTTTGGACATACAAAGTGATCAACTTTCCGCATTCAAAGAAAATGACACAATTGTTTTAGGTGCCTTAGCAAATTCTATTGCGATTGCAGTTCAGGATGCCGAATTGTATAACTCCTTATCCCAACGAGCAGAACAAATCTCAGTTATTTTTGAAGTAAGTCAGGCTATCAATTCCTTTCTTGATTTGGATGAATTACTCGAAAAAATTATTCAAATCATCATAAAACGATTTGGTTTTAAGTATGTTCACATTTTTACCGTCCATGAAGGTCGCAGAAAAATATTCTATCAAGCCGGTTCTTTACCTGAAAGTAAAGAAATGGTTGAAAATGGTTTCTCATTTGAACTCGATGATGATGGAATTATTTCCTGGGTTGCACAAAATGGAATTATCGCCATTTCTAATGACATTAGTACAGATGATCGCTTTGGAAAACAATCCG
This sequence comes from Anaerolineaceae bacterium, assembly GCA_034428855.1. GTDB lineage: Bacteria > Chloroflexota > Anaerolineae > Anaerolineales > Anaerolineaceae > UBA6170. The sequence goes on from DAOUGX010000333.1 coordinate 18,634, forward strand.
TTCCCCCACATGTTTATCAATCTGAATTGGTGGTTCCATTAATATATGGTGGAGAGAATCTGGGGGTACTCGATGTTCAAAGTGAAACAAAAAACGCGATTGATGAGCATGATTTATTCCTATTTGAAGCAATTGCCTCAACGATCGCTTCTGCCCTCCGAAATGCCTTTCTTTTTCGCTCTGAGCAATGGCGTCATCAGGTAGCAGAATCATTTCGTTCTGTTATCAGTATGATTTCAGCCAATACCGAACTGGACGCATTGCTTTGTAATATTCTTGAGAAATTAAACCAAAATTTACCTTGTGATGCATCAGCTATTTGGCTATTGGATAATCGATCTACTCTTGAAGAGGATTTATCACCAAACACCCTGACACTGGCTGCAACCTGGAATATCTCTAAAGAAAAATTACAGGAAGCGCTCACAATTGAACCAGGAACCTGGAAGTTAATGGAATTAGCTTTTACAAATGAAGAACCGACGATTCGCACGGAAAATCATCCTTATGGTCCCCTGGGAATAGCACTGGACTTTCCCAATGATTATTCTTCGATTTCTGCTCCTTTGAATATTGGAGGTCAAATACTTGGCTTATTAACTTTGGCTCATCATACAGCCAGACGCTATGGTGATGAAGCTAAAATCATGAGTATGACATTCGCTAATTACGCAGCAGTAGCGATCAACAATGCCAGGTTATATTCCGATGCACAAGAACAAGCCTGGATGTCCACAGTAATGTTACAGGTTTCTCAGACTTGTCAGAATAGTGAAACAACAGAAGATTTGCTTGAATCAATGGTACGTTTGACACCATTATTAGTGGGAATTAAAAAGTGTGCATTTTATCTTTGGAATCCATATGAAAATTACTTTTTCCTCAAAGCAGAATATGGGTTTTCAGAACCCCCTAACCCAGTTTGGAATAAGGAAGTTCCAGCTGCATTTCAGGTTATGAATTCTTACAATCCTATATATATTCAGGATCTTCATGAAGAATTAAATTTCGAAAATAACGACGAATCAAATCCAAACTGCACAAATTTACTTATACCATTACGTGCTCGAGGGGATTTATTAGGCTCATTTTTAGTGATCCATGAAAATCAAAATTTAAATATAGACAATAAATTATCAACAGATACTCTCTCAATCCTCCAAGGAATTGTGCAACAAACAGCAGTTTCGCTGGATAATATGCGATTGATAGAAGCCCGCCAGGAAGAAGCATATATTACTGCTGTGTTGCTGCAAGTCGCTCAGGCAGTGGTGACACAACCTAATTTATCTGATACTTTTGATACGATCGTAAATTTATTGCCAATATTAATCGGTGTAAATGCCTGTTTAATCTACATGCCGGATGATGAAGAAAATAAAACCTTTAAAGCGGTTGGAATTTATGCTGACAATGAAAATCATGCAGAAATTTTCTCATCCCAGGAATTTTGTGAGAACAATCCATTATTAAATTTTGTATCAAAATTTAATCAAATTGCTTACACCTATATAACAAAAGATGAATTTGGTTTTGATTGCATTCAAAACTTAAAACCACTTCCTTACATTCAAGAGATGAAGATCGATATAACAGATCATATGTTGATCGCATTTCCGATCACCTTGAAAGGAGAATTGTTAGGCATTTTACTGGCAAAAGAAGACAATCTCTCTGCACAATATTTTGAGAAAAGAATCGAATTACTGAATGGAGTGTCCCAGGAAATATCCTTAGCAATTCAAAATTTTTTCCTTCAAAAAGATATTGTTAAACGGGAGAAACTCGAACAGGAAATTCAATTAGCCAGACAAATTCAGAAAACCTTTTTACCAGATTCTTTGCCAATTCTTCCAGGCTGGCAAATTCAAACGCGGTGGGAAACTGCGTTGCAGGTTGGCGGTGATTTTTACGATATTATTTTTCTACCCAACCATCGCATCGGTCTGGTGATTGCAGACGTCGCTGATAAAGGGCTAGCTGCATCACTTTATATGACAGTATCCAGAACCCTTATCCGGGCATTCGGACAAACGATAACAGACCCAGGTGGAATATTAAGTGCAGTGAACAATTTATTGGTTGGAGACACTCCCAGTGGTATGTTTGTGACTGCTGTTTTTGCAATTCTGGATTTAAAAACTGGAAAGGTCATCTTTTCAAATGCAGGGCATAATCGCCCAATCATCATCCGTTCTAAGAAATTAGAGACCGAAGAATTATCTCAAGGAGATATGGCATTAGGTGTCATGGAAGATGTTCAATACAGAAACATGGAAATTTCAATTGAATCCGGAGACCTGATTTTATTCTATACTGACGGCCTGACGGAAACATTTTCTGTCGATGAAGAACAATTCGGCGTACATCGGGCCATTGAATTCCTTAAACAGAACCACCACCTTAATATTGATGAAATATTAGAAAAACTCGATCTGGAATTACACGACTTCCGGGATGGTCAACCACCGAGTGATGATTTAACACTTATTGGATTAAAAAGAGAAGTTTTGGATTAATTTTGATCTGAAAAGAATAATCCAAACCAAATCTTCCAGTTGGGAAGGTTCTCTACTTTAGGTGTTGGTAAAATCACAGGTGTTGGAGTAATTTGGGAAGGTGAAAGGGGAACAATCAGTACCTCTCCGGGTTTTACTAAATATCCTTTTTCACGTGCATATTCTTCTACAGCAACTTCAGATGTTGCATACGCGATTTGTGTCTCAATATGGCTATTTGTAATTCGCAATGCGACTACCTCTGTTTGCATCAAGTTGTGTTGCTCACTTAATTTAGTCAATTCGTTGTATCGGGCACTTAATCCCATCAATAAAAAGAAAATGACGATCAGAGCAATATAAATCGAAAATTTCTTAATATCTATCTTAAATTTGTTCATGATTTCTCATTTTCTATGTAATTATCTTGTATTTTATCAAAGATACATATTCCATGCCAAATCACAAATGAAACATTTATTTTTCCACGAACCCTTTAAATAAAAAAAGTGCCGAAGGTGGGATTTGAACCCACACGAGCGTAAGCCCACTACGCCCTGAACGTAGCGCGTCTGCCAATTCCGCCACTTCGGCTCTTTTTAACGATTTGAATTTTATCGGAATAATAGTTTTTGTCAACCTTTTCTCATTATTCATCTTCTGATTATTTTCAATTCTTAAATAGTTGAAAATAGAGAACTTTTTTTCATATCAGTAAACATGATAATTACCTTTGAAACACTGATTTTCTAAGAGATTTTTGCTGATTGTCGCTATTATCTAAGTTTGGTAATTATCTAATTCAAATGAAGTAGAAAAATTATAAATAACCAGATTAAATTTTTGGAACCTTTATAAACCTAAAATCGTCAAATAAGGGTGAATTTTGTTTTATTGTACATATACTACTTTTTGAGATTACAATAAGGTTGGTTTAATTCTTGCAAATCAGAGTGACTATGAAGAAAAACATTTTATTCTTAACAATTTTAATGATGATTTTATCAGCGTGTAACTTACCAACTAATTACACTTATTCCTCGTTATCCGATGGTTCAAAAGTTAAATGGATTAAGTATGATCCGAATGCTGCACCTACAGCCACACCTTTTTTACCTATCATTGAAGATATACCTGTTGCAGAATCTGAGAATCCGGTTCCGACGCAAGAAGACATTGTACCTACCGATTCGAAACCTCAACGACCTGATGGTCAGGTGAATATTTTAATACTTGGATCTGACTATCGACCAGAGTCTGGTTATCGGACAGATGTCTTTATGTTGCTCTCAATTTATCCTGAACAAGGAACTGCTTCGTTACTTTCTTTTCCTCGCGATTTGTATGTTTACCTTCCAGGTATTGGCAATCAAAGGATAAATGTAGCACAGCCTTTTGGAGGATTTGATTTAAGTAAAGCTACTCTGGAAGAAAATTTTGGTGTTACTGCCGACCATTACATTATGACCAATTTCCAGGGATTCATAGGCATCATTAACAGCCTCGGAGGAATCACAGTCAATGTCGGACAGTACCTTTCTGATCACTGTGAATTGCCACAAGGGGATGCTTCGAAGAATTGCACAATTTATGCAGGTCCTAATTATATGAATGGTGATACTGCACTTTGGTATGTTCGATCCCGGTACACCACCAGTGATTTTGATAGAACCAGACGTGCACAGGAAGTGGTTTTCGCAATATTTGAAAAATTAATGTCCTTGGATGCTATTTCACGGGTTCCTGAATTGTTCAATCTATATCAGAGTTCCGTAGAAACTGATTTGACATTGAACGATATTCTCCCACTTGTTCCTGTGGCAACCCAAATCTTATCAGACTCGTCAAAATTACGTCGGTATTCAATTAGTGAACAGTATGTCTCTCCATATGTTCTACCAGAATCAGGGGCAAATGTTTTAATTCCGAATTATGAATTAATTGAGCAAGTAATATTTGATTCAGCATATACTCCATGATTTATTAAGAATCACAAAATTTTGAGAATTGACAAATACTGGAAAACCGTGTAAATTCATATTATCTATACGAAATATGAGGTGATTATGAAAGCACAACCAGAATTGGAATCACATATTCAATCATCGACACCCCTGAATCCAGCTATTCAAGCCTGGGAAATCTATCTCCAGGACCAGGATAAGTCTCCTTTTACAGTAAAAGCGTTTATTAATGACTTGCAGTTACTTGCCAGTTTCATACCTCCTGACAAATCAATTGGATCTATTACCACCAATGACTTAAATCTTTTTTTGAAGTGGCTGGAAAATAGTCGCGGTGTGCCATGTAGTCCTAAAAGTCTTTCGAGAAGAATCACCTCTCTGAAAGCGTTTTTCCGCTGGTTACACAATAATGGCAGAATTTTAACAAATCCTGCAGAAAAAGTAGTCCAAAAATCCGTTATCAGCCCACTACCTGAGATTCTGACATCTGAAGAAATTAAATTAATTTTTGATATTGCCGATCGTTATCGAAATGCGTCAAAAGCTGACACCCGGTATTACACATTGTTTAAATTATTATTAGAAACAGGTATCAAAAAAGGTGAATGCCTGATGTTGGGATTAAATCATATCGACCTGAACTCACCAAATGGACCCTTTATTTTCGTTCGATATAATAATCCAAATTATCGTTACAAAGAAAGAAAAATAAATGTTTCAACAGAATGGGTTGAAGCATATCAGGAATATGTAAACCAATTTAATCCAAAAGATCAGGTTTTTCCATGGTCCCCCAGAAGATTGGAGTACATACTGGAAGATTTAAGCAAGGAAGCTGGGTTGGATAAACATCTCTCATTTGATATGTGTAGATGGACATGTGCAGTTCTTGACTATAACTCAGATATGGACAGAGATGCAATCCGTCAAAAACTTGGTATTTCAAAAATCCAATGGAGAGAAATAGGACAAAAACTGGAACGTCTCTCTCAAAAGTTAAATTGATTATTCTTTTTCAATTTTAATTTGTAAAATCATTCGGGTTTCCGGAGTAATTCGATAATTGTGGCAAGGCTTGTATCCTGGAATCCAGATAATTTCATCTTTTGAATCGGTAATCAGTGGCCAATTTTTTCTTGCTGGCTGTATTAATTTTTCATTGATAAAAAAATCGCTGACTTTGATTTTTCCTGATTTCATTCCGATCGGTTGAAAAATATCACCATCCTTTTTGGATCTCACCCCAATTTGTTTTTCCAACTTTTCATAATCTAAAAAAGTTGAAAAATCATCATCTGTATTAAAGGATAAAACCTCATTTCTTGGTAAGATATTAATTAGTATATTCCATCCTTCGGATAATTGGTGTGTGTCTGCTTTTAAGAGATTCATCCAAAATTGATTTTGGATTTGCGGGTAAATTAATTTAATCCAATTTTTTGACTTATTACCAATAATTAATTCGTTTTGAGAAATAACAGCTATTAAATTTTCCTGTAAATCAATTTCACCTGTCGATTTTGCATGTATCTTTTCTATTACATTTTCGACATTTCTAAAAGTAAGGTCTCGTAAATCAGGTTGAATCGTATAAACAGCTTTACGAATTATCCTTCTCAGGAGTCCTTCTGAAAATTCTCGTAAATTTTGAGCATTTAGTTGAATAAATTCAGCTTGTTTTTGCAAAATTACAGAATTCCAGGACTGGTCAACAATTTCCTGAATGATTTGATCCTCATGGGAGATAATATTTGATAAATTCCACAGCCTTTGATTTAATCCAGGGTATTCTTTATTTAAGGCAGGCAGAATCTCATTTCGAATTTTATTGCGTTCATAAATGCTTGTAAAATTTGTTTCGTCTACAATAAATTGAAGATTTTTAGTTTGACAAAAAACTTCAATCTCCGATCTCCAAAAGGATAAAAGTGGTCGGAAAATTTTAATGTTCTGGGAGTATTCCGGTATGGTAGATAGTTCATTCATACCAATTAAACCGGACAGGCCACTTCCCCGCAAGAGATGCATAAATATAGTTTCAACCTGGTCATCCGCATGATGACCAGTAGCTATGTATGATGCATGATGAGATTGAGCAACTCGAAAAAGAAACTCATATCTTTTTTTTCTGGCAGCTTCTTCTACAGAAAGGTGGTATTCGCGGGCAAATTCAAGTACATTTCCTTTTTCAGAAATAAAAATATGGTTATATGCTTGTGCATGCAATCTGGAAAATTCCTCATCACGAGAAGCATTTTCCCGTATTCCGTGATTGTAATGGGCAATAATCAATTTAAATTTCAATTTGCTCAATAAATTTAACAAACATACACTGTCCATCCCCCCGGAAAAAGCGATTACTATTGGCTGATCATTTGATAATTCTTGATAGTTCTTTATAATGTTAAGAAATCTTAATTCCATCTTTTTATTTTATATGAAAACAGGTACACATATTAATTTCAATGAATCTGTATTTTAAGCTATATTTATATATGTTCAGTTTTTATACCCCTAATAATTGAGGTAACCAAAATGGCAGAGAAAATTCTTATTATCGATGATGATTCAGAAACTTTAAGATTAATTGGGTTGATGCTTCAAAGGCAAGGTTATCAAACAGTAACCGCGAGTAATGGCGATGAAGGTGTCGCTCTAGCGAAACATGAATTACCCGATTTAATAATTCTTGATATTATGATGCCTGAGGTGAATGGTTACACTGTCGCCAAACACTTGCGAGCTGATTCTACAACATCCGAAATTCCAATTCTGATGTTCACTGCCAAAAGTCAAATCGATGATAAGGTAGCTGGATTTGAAGCGGGAGCTGATGATTACCTGACCAAACCAGTTCATCCGGTAGAATTGGTCGCTCATATTAAAGCGCTTCTAACCCGTCGGGTCGCTTATCAACCAAATCAATCCATTTCCAAAAAACAGGGATTCACGATTGGTGTAATCGGTGCTAAAGGTGGTTTAGGAGTTTCCTCCACTGCATTAAACTTGGGAATCGCTTTACGGGAAAAAAGTGATTTGGATATTATATGTGCTGAGTTATTACCTGGTAGTGGTATTTGGGGGTTGGAACTCGGTTTAGCAGATACTCAAGGTTTGGAAAATATTTTAAGAAGTAAACCAGGTGATATATCAATCGAATTAATCGAAAGAAATTTGGTTAATACTTTATTTGGTATTCGGTTGTTACTCTCTTCATCTTTGTTTTCACCAGTATTAATAACTGAGAATCTTAAAAAAGTTGGTTTATTATTGGACGGACTATCAAAAATTTCAAAAGTAACTATTTTAGATCTTGGTGTACCGAAAGAAGAATATTATTCTGAAATATTGGAAAAATGCGACCATTTAATTGTGGTAACCGAGTCATACCCAATATCAGTCGAAAGAACAAAAAATATATTAGCTGATGTATCTAAATATGGTTTTGGCAAACATAAATTAATTTCTGTTGTTTCATATAATCGAGTCCGGGCAGATATCCAATTAACCCAACCTCAAATACAAGAGAAAATTGGTGTTTTACCATTATTAGCTATCCCTTCAGCACCAGAACAGGCTTACCAGGCAGCCATCCATTTTCAACCATTTATAAAAATCCAACCAGAAAGTCTTGCATCACAACAATTTTATCGATTAGCAGAACAGCTTTTGGTTACGATTAAGAAATGACGAACGATTTTGAAACAGGAATAATCAAAGCTGCAAAATTAATTAAAACCTCAAATTACATTGTTGCTTTAACAGGTGCAGGGATATCCACACCTTCAGGAATTCCTGATTTTCGTTCATCACATACTGGGCTCTGGGAAAAAAATGACCCACTGAATGTGGCGTCATTAAGTGCATTTTTATATCGTCCGACAGTCTTTTTCAATTGGCTTAGACCATTAGTAAAAGAGATTTATAGTGCGAACTATAATGCTGCTCATGCATCCTTAACCCATTTGGAAAATAATAATAAACTTGTTGCCATAGTCACTCAAAATATTGATGATTTACACCAAAAATCTGGATCCAAAAATGTAATTCAAGTGCATGGTTCAGTATCAAAATTGGAATGTGTGAAGTGTAAAATTTTTTATGAGCTGGATGAATTATTGCTCAATAATTTCATCGAAAAATTTGAAATTCCAATTTGTAATAATTGCCAAAGCTTTTTAAAACCCTCTATCACGTTATTTGAAGAAATGTTACCAAACGAAGCCTGGACATCTGCCACAAGCCACTTTGAAAAGGCTGACCTGGTGATTGTCATTGGGTCTTCTTTGGAAGTTTACCCAGCCAATCAACTGCCTTCCATCGCCATATCTCATGGAGCAAAATTGATTATCAACACATTTTCTTCTACACCGTTGGACAGAAAAGCAGATATTTTGTTACCTTATGACGTCATTCAGGTTTGGCCAAAAATTCTGGAAATTCTTGAATCCAGTTAATATTTTTCGAAGTTAAAGGATTCAAAAATTATCTATAAACTACCCCTACGACCAAATTGTCTTTCCAATAAATCAACAGATAAATGGATCATAGTCGGTCGACCATGAGGACAGGTTCGGGGTGATTCACATTGTTCCAGATTTTCGAGTAATGTTCTTTGTTCATCTCTGGATAATATTTGACCACCTTTAACTGCTGCTCGTTTACAAATTCTGGCTGCAATGATCGTTTCCACTGCATTACCTAATGGTTTTTCGTCATCTTCGAAATCTTCTACAACCACTTTCAAAGCATCAATTGGATTGATACCCACTAACAAGGCAGGAATAGACCTGATCTGAAAGGTGTTTGGTCCAAATTCAAAAACATCAAATCCTAATTTCTGTAAGATTTCTAATTTACCTTCTAACAACAAAGCATGATGTGGCGGAAAGTGTACAACTTCTGGTGACAATAAGGACTGAGAAGGAATCGTATCTTCTATCAAAGCCATCATTTTTTCAAACAATATTCTTTCATGTGCTGCATGTTGATCGATCAGATACAATCCATCCGGACCTTCAGCAATAATATAAGTAGCACCAACTTGTCCAATATGACGTAAGATTGGCAAATGCTTGTTCTTAATCGTTGAAGAATCATTGCTTACTGTGTTTGAAATTTCTACCCTGGTATTTGTAGAGATTTCTTGTGATGCGTTTTCAACCAAAAAAGATGATCGTGTCCAAATCGGTTTGTTATCTAATTCTTGTTTATTTTCTTTGCGCCAAAAAGGTGATGTTATTTCAGGTACCGGTGAATACGCAAGGAGTGCTCTTCTGGCTGCTCTTTGTACCATACTGAAAACCAAATCAGGTTGGGAAAATCTGACTTCCGCTTTGGTTGGATGCACATTTACATCAACAAACGCTTCCGGAAATTCCAAAAATAAAACTGATATCGGATATCGACCAACCATAATCATCGTGTGATAAGCTTTCAAAAGAGCCGAATTGAGAGCGATATCCTGAATCCATCTGCCATTCACAAAAAAGGTAATATCCTTTCGATTTGAACGAGTAATGGAGATAGGACTGATATATCCATTGATTCGATAAGGATGATCTTCAAATATTAGTTCAAGCATTTGTTTTGCAATATCTACCCCATATAACTGGTTCAGAATTTCTCTACGATCACCATTCCCACTCGTTTGTAAAATCAACTGTTTTTCGTTAAATAATTTAAAACGGATATTAGGGTACGCTAAGGCAAATTTTGTCATGATCGAACTGATTTTTTGTTTTTCAGTGATATCCGATTTTAAGAATTTCAATCTTGCTGGCACATTATAGAATAAATTGCGGACAATGACCGTTGAACCGTCAGCACCACCATACCGATTTATTTGGAAGGTCTTTGCATCAAGATTTTCAATTTTTCCCCCGATTTCTTCATTTATGTTCTTTGAAATTAGGACAAATTGCGAAACAGAAGCGATAGAGGCTAAGGCTTCTCCACGAAAACCCAGTGTTTTAATATTAAATAAATCATCAGCACTTTTCAATTTACTTGTTGCATGTCTGGCAACTGCTAATTCTAATTCTGAAAATGGAATTCCTTCTCCATCGTCCGTGACTTCAATTAATTTTTTTCCAGCTTCACTGATCCGAACTGTGATGGAGTGTGCATTTGCATCGATGGAATTTTCAACTAATTCTTTAATAACCGAACCAGGACGTTCGATTACCTCACCAGCAGCAATTTGTGAAGCTACTTCATCACTTAGAATTCTAATATTTCCCATATGGTCCTATCTGTATTACGTTATTTTACATCTGATAGATGAATGCGTCTATTTAGAGTAAAATCAAAAATATGAACATAGAACTTATTCTATTTGACCTTGATGACACCTTATACCCCAGCTCTTCAGGAGTATGGTCGAAAATCAGAGAGAGAATTGATTTATTTATGATTGAAAAGTTGGGCTACAAATTTGAAAACGTTCACGAAGCTCGTGAGGAATTCTTTCGAAAATTTGGCACCACTCTTCGGGGATTAGAATCGGTTCATAACATTGATACCAGTGATTATTTGGAATTTGTTCATGATATTCCTTTAAATTCATTCATAAAACCTAATCTTAAATTGGACAAAATCCTTTCTTCCATACCGATAAAAAAGGCAATTTTTACAAATGCTGACCAGAATCATGCAAAAAGAGTGACGAGTGCCTTACAAATCTCACATCATTTTGATGATGTCGTTGATATCATTGATGTAAATCCATTTTGTAAACCAATGCTTGAGTCATTCCAAATTGCTTTTAGAAAATTGGGGATTAATGATCCGCAGAAAATACTGCTGGTTGATGATAATAGCAGAAACATAAAAGTAGCCAGATCATTAGGATTGGAAACCATACTGGTATCAGAGAATAATGGAAATTTTCAAAATGGTCAGCGACAAATTTCCAGAGTTGAAGATTTAATAGAATCATATCCGGAATTAATTAATAACTAAGAGATACCAATGGATTTAATAAATAATAAAGAATTAATACTGGCAATATTTATCGTGATGATTATTTTGATTAATGTTTGGTTATTTACTTCCCTAAAGAAGAATAAATCAAATCAGACTTTTCATATTTTAAAAAAGTCTACTGATGTTCTGAAAGATCCCTTCAAAAAAGAATATCAGGACATCAATGAATTATCACGAATGATTAAAGAATTAGATAACAATAACAAAAATAAGGAGAATTTATGAATTCCAGTCCTTGGAAATATATTCTGGTTGTGCTCGCATTAATAATAATTATTTTAGGTTCATTTTCCGGGGGTTTTCTGGTAGGGAATGCTTTTCCATTATTAAACCCGATTAACGAGACTCCTACGCCAATTACCATCCAAAATCAGTCAATCTCAACTTCGAATTCTGAAGAACTTGATCAATTATTTGCACCATTTTGGGAAACCTGGAATTATGTGCTCGACCAATATGTCGATCAACCTGTTGATCAAACAATAATGATGCGAGGTGCAATCAGTGGAATGTTGGAATCGTTGGGAGATCCACATACTTCCTACATGGATCCTGAAATGTTCCGCCAACAAAATACTCCTCTTCAAGGGGAATACGAAGGTATAGGCGCATGGGTAGATGTTACGGGAGAATATGTGATCATCATCAGTCCAATGCCAGGTTCTCCAGCAGAAAAACAAGGTCTCAAACCTGATGACCAGGTGATTGCTGTTGATGGAGAAGATATGGCTGGGGTAGAAGGTAATCTTGTACTTCGCAAAATTCTCGGTGAAGCAGGCACGGATGTAACTTTGACTATTTTCCGCTCTTCCACCAATGAAACCTTTGATGTAACCATTACTCGCCAAAAAATTACCATTCCAAGTGTAACCGGCGAGATGTTAGAAAATAATATTGCATACGTTCAATTGATTAACTTTGGGGATAAAACTCACCAGGATTTACGAAACATCTTAAAAGATTTACTCAGGCAAAAACCAGTTGGGATAATACTGGATTTAAGAAATAATGGTGGTGGATATCTTAATACAGCAATTGACGTGGCTTCGGAATTCGTAAAAGATAGCCCGATTATGTATGAAGAGTTTGGTGATGGCGAACGTATCACTTATAAAGCTAAACCGAATGGTCTTGCAACTGAAATTCCACTGGTTGTATTGATCAATGAAGGGACAGCATCGGCTTCAGAAATCACAGCTGGTGCAATCCAGGATTATAATCGTGGAGTACTGGTCGGAAAAACCAGTTATGGGAAAGGCTCAGTTCAGAATTGGGTCACCCTCCAGAATGATCAAGGGGCAATTCGAGTGACAATTGCCCGCTGGTTAACTCCTGATGAACGACAGATAAATGAAGTAGGATTAACTCCTGATTATGAAGTTGAAATAACAGAAGAAGACATTCAGGCGGAACGGGACACACAACTAGAAAAAGCCATTGAATTGTTATTAAATGAACAAAATTGAATTTTCAAGAAGGCAAGCTGATCAATGCTGTAGATTGATGTTTGACAGTTCTAACCACGGGTATTATAATCAATCTCCGCTGAAAAAATAACTTGGGAGAGTGTTTAATGGAACAAAATGTAACAGCGGAAACAAACCGCATGCTAATTTCCGAAATCAAACAGAAGATGAAATTCACTGGCAAAGTGTTAAAAACAACATTAGCTGGTGCTGCAATCGATATTGGTGCGGAAAGACCAGCTATGCTGCATGTTTCCCAAATGGTCTCAACATCTAATGAACCAATTCTTTCTGTCTCTGAAGTTTTGAAAGAAGGAGAGGAAATCGATGTTTGGGTAAAGCGTGTACGAGACCAACGTATAGAACTCACCATGATCAAGCCTTTGGACCTGGAATGGAGAGAAATTAAAACAGGTTTACAGGTAAAAGGCAAAGTTGTCCGCTTAGAGACTTTTGGTGCTTTTGTTGAAATTGGAGCTGAACGACCTGGATTGATCCACATAAGCGAAATGGCTCATGGATATGTACGTACACCAGGTGATGTAATGAAAGAGGGCGATGAAATAGAAGCAGAAATTATTGATTTCAATCGCAAAAAGAAACAAATAAAGTTATCAATCAAAGCCTTAACACCTGAACCAGAAAAAGAAGAAAAAGTAGAATTGCCAACCATGGTTTTCAACAATGAAGATTCCTTCAAAAAAGAGAAACCGGTTCGCAAGAAGCGAGAAAAGAAAAATCGCAAAAAGGATAATTCAGAATTCTCTTCTTTAGAGTTAGAATTAGGATCTGGTCAAACAGAAGAAGAACCAACTGCAATGGAATTAGCAATCCGTGCTGCAATGGACAAAGCCAATGCAAAGAAACAGGATTCAAAAAAGAAAGTTGCCAAATCTTCTTCTGTACAGGATGATCTGCTTGCGCGCACATTAGACCAAAAATCAAGCTAATCTTTTTAGCTCTCCCATATAATGAAATCAAAAAATCACTCACCCGGGTGATTTTTTTATTATTTAATTGATATCTCTCCGTAATTTAAAATGGTAAAATTTTTATAAGATTATTCAGCTATTTGATAACTTATTGTTCGCGGAAATTTATTGAGGGAGACTGAATGAGTACAAAATATATATTTTTTACCGGTGGGGTAGTTAGTTCCGTAGGGAAAGGTGTTACTGCAGCGGCAATAGGACGTCTCCTCAAAGAACGAGGAATAAAAGTTGGAGTTCAAAAATTAGACCCATATATCAACGTTGATCCTGGAACAATGAGCCCTTACCAGCATGGAGAAGTGTTTGTTACTGATGATGGCGCAGAAACCGATTTAGACCTCGGCCACTATGAACGGTTTATTGACATCCGATTAAGGAAAGAATGTAATGTAACCACAGGTCAGGTATATGCTGAAGTGATCAGCAAAGAACGGAGAGGTGACTATTTAGGAGGAACCATTCAGGTTATTCCACATATTACCAATGAAATTAAACGAAGAATTTCTTTGGTTGGTAAAACCACTGATGCCGAAATCATCTTAGTTGAAGTAGGTGGAACTGTTGGTGATATTGAATCACAACCTTTTTTAGAAACGATCAGACAATTGAGAAGTGATCTGGGACGAGAAAATACTATGTTCGTGCATGTCACCTGGTTACCAACAATTGGTGCTACCGGTGAAATGAAAACAAAACCGACCCAACATTCTGTCCGGGAATTAAGATCTATTGGTATTTCTCCGGATATGATAATCGCCAGATCGGATTTTCCGATTCATGATGACCTATGTGAAAAAATCGCTCTTTTCTGCGATGTGGGACGCGAAGCCGTAATCCCCATGAAAACTGCAGAGAACCTATATCAAGTTCCATTATTATTAGAAGAAGCCAACGTTGGGGATTTAATAGTCAAACGGTTAAATTTACAACCCAAACAGAATCCAAATTGGACTTCATGGCAAGAGATGATCTCAAAAATTGTTTCCAATCGGCCAAAAATAAAAATCGCGCTGGTTGGCAAATATGTAGAACTACATGATGCCTATATGAGTGTTCGTGAGGCATTAAATCATGCTGCAGTAAATCAAAATTTAGATCTTGATATCGATTGGATCCACTCATCCGATCTTGAAAAAGGCAAATCATTTGATTTGCTCGAAAATTCTGATGGAATTATCGTTCCTGGTGGTTTTGGTAGTCGCGGAGTAGAAGGAAAAATCGCAGCGGCTAAATTTGCTCGAACTCAAAATAAACCATACCTCGGATTGTGTTTGGGTATGCAATTAATGGTAGTAGAATTTGGTCGATTTATATTCAATGATGATTCAGTAAATTCATCTGAATTTGACCATTCTACTCCCTATCCTGTGATTGATCTGATGCCTGATCAACAGCATATTACTGATATGGGTGGTACGATGCGCTTAGGCCTTTATCCATGTCAACTAAAAGAAGGAACCATCACAAAAGATGCTTACCAGGTAAATTTAGTAGAAGAACGTCATCGACACCGTTTTGAATTTAATAATCGTTTTCGTGAAATTTATGAAAAAAATGGAATGATTTTTTCCGGTGTATCTCCGGATGGCAAATTGGTTGAAATCGTAGAACTAAAGGATCATCCTTTTATGCTGGCAACACAATTTCATCCTGAATTTCTTTCTAGGCCTAATCGTCCACATCCGTTATTTCAAAAATTCATTCAAAAAGCGCATGAATTTTCTTTGAGGAAAAATAAATAAACATTTCTCCAGATAACCTTAAAAACGGTTATACTATTAGGTTGAAAATAAATTTTGAACGTAAATCATAAAATGAGAGGTAATTATGGATACAACAATTGTTTCGATATATGGGCAGGAAGTTCTTGATTCGCGTGGAAATCCAACTGTTGAAGTTGAAGTTGTCTTAGCAGACGGAAGTTGGGGACGAGCTGCAGTACCATCTGGAGCTTCTACTGGTTCACATGAAGCGCTCGAACTTCGAGATGGAGATAAAGAGAGATTCGGCGGGAAAGGTGTGTTAAAAGCGGTCGAAAATGTGAATTCCGAAATTGCAGACACACTACTTGATTGGGATGCAACCGAGCAACGTGCGATCGATTTAGCATTGTTGGCTTTAGATGGCACTGACAACAAAGCCAAATTAGGAGCAAACGCTATCTTAGGTACCTCTTTAGCTGTGGCAAAAGCTGCAGCTAATTCAATGGGACTCCCGTTATACCGTTATATTGGTGGTGTACACGCCCATGTTTTGCCGGTTCCAATGATGAATATCCTTAATGGTGGTGCCCATACAGGGTGGCAATCAACGGATGCTCAGGAGTTCATGGTTATGCCATTAGGAGCACCAAATTTTAGCGAAGGTTTGCGTTGGGGTGCTGAAATTTACCATGCTCTTAAAAGTGTCTTAAAATCACGTGGATATGCAACCCTGGTTGGTGATGAAGGTGGGTATGCGCCTGCTTTGAAAGCAAATGTAGAAGCCGTAGAAGTAATTTTGGAAGCTATTGAAAAGGCTGGATACAAACCAGGTGAACAAATAGCAATTGCCTTAGATCCAGCAGCATCAGAGTTTTATGAAGCAGAGACTAAAACTTATAACTTGCGTAAAGAAGGCAAGAAATTATCTTCTGAACAAATGGTTGCATTCTGGAAGAACTGGGTCGAACAATATCCCATCGTTTCCATCGAAGATGGATTAGCAGAAGATGATTGGGATGGTTGGAAAATGCTGGTTGAACAAGTAGG
>DAOUGX010000334.1:0-1654 GCA_034428855.1 Anaerolineaceae bacterium
ACAGGAAGCAGCCAAAAAACATGAAAGAAAAAATAAACATCGACATGAAGATGCAGATGTGAATGAAGATGATTTATCCTGGCGAAAATCCGGAAAGAAATCGCGAAATAAGAATCGTCTTGGATGGTAGTTGAGAGAATAAAAAAGGAGTCTTGAGAAATTCCTCCCAAGAGCTCCTTTTTCAAATATTGACCTTAATATCTATTTACGGGCACCATTGACAATCCAGACACGAACTCGCTCCAGTTCTTCTTCAGTGAATTGACCTGGGTGTTGGTTGCTGGGTTCTAAGATTTGCAAAAGTAAACTTTCTTCGGGTCTGCCTGGAACGATTGCCATGCCGCTATCGCCACCCTGGATGATGCCACTATAGGTTTTTACAGATAAGCCGCCTGATTCACCATGGCAGAGACCACATTTTTGATCAAACAGAATACCGATGCCACCATCCCATGTGTTAGCAACCAATGAATCTGGTGTCGGAGATGGAGCCTGTGTGGGAAATGGCGTTGGAGTCCTTGGCACGAATACTTCCACATCCGCATATACTCTGGGTACTGTAGTGATGGCAGTTTCTTCGTAATTTGCGAGGAAGATGACAAAAGCGACCATGACAACCGAAAACACGATGGAAATGGGAGTGAAAATCTTCATCCTTTTTTGAAATGCCACAGGATCCACTTCAGGTTCCGGCACACCCGCTTCAATTTTTTCCAATTCAGCACCGTGTTCTTCCACCATTTCGTGATGAGTCAGGTGGCCTTTGAACATCGACCAATTCCAATGCTTAATATGAACGTTGTAAAAATGCCAAAGAATAATCGCCAGCACAGCCAGAACGGCTTCCAAACCATGAGCAACTTTGGCTGCTGGTACAATTTCTCCAGGGAAAATTCTGGTCGTCAGGATGGGATTCCAGAGCATGAATCCAGTCAACCCCATCAGGAAATATCCCCAAATCATGGCCAGGTATTCCATTTTCTCCGTGTAATTGTAGCGTGGCATCTTGGGAGGTTCTTTTTTAACACCGATGTTGTGAAGTAAGGAATTAATGGCATCAAAGATATCTTTTACGCCTGGCATCATGCTCGCTTCTTTACGTTGGACGTAAACCAGGTAGAAGATTAATACAAAATGGTAGACACCTTCCAGGAAGAAAATAACTGCTGCAATCCGGTGAATGATGCGTACCATTTCAATTCCACCAAGAAAACTGATCATGGCAATGGAGACACTATTCAATGCATATTTCTGTATCAATCCGGTAATCGCCAGGGTTGAAAATGATAAGAGTAACAAAATGTGTTCAAGTCGTCTGGCAATATTGAATCGTTCGTATTTTTTGGTTTGGTCACTCATGGTTGCTAACCTCCTCCCCTTGAACGAATACTTCAACAGGCTTGGGTTTTATGAATTTCATTCGAAGACGACGATATATATCACTCAGGACAAATATTGCCATTCCTCCCAATACTCCAGGTATCAAAATCTGATAAAACAATGTCACATAGTAAACAATCGGATACTTGTCTTTATCCGGTATATAGTGGCTTAGCCATGTATCCGGGAAGTTGGTGGTTGCATCTGGATGGCAATTCTGACAGGCAGCCAGCATGTTCTGCTTGACGGATAGACCTTTATTTGGATCCTTCAC
>DAOUGX010000335.1:0-1657 GCA_034428855.1 Anaerolineaceae bacterium
TTTTCGGGATGGGGATTGGAGTTATCTGGATACGTATCTCGGAGACTTTCACTTTATCGGTGAAGAAGCGGTCTGGTATCAACAAAAACCGGTCTGGGGGATGAATTACTATGGTCGTATGTTGATCGATAAAATCCCGCCTGGTTTTGGAGAATTCCTTAAATCTGCGCTGTTACAGGTGCCAGCCGAAATGCCATATAGAGGTCCGGAGGAATTAATTGGACCGGAATTTACTTATACCTGCTCGGTGGAAGGGGATTTGACCTTTTTTCGGGGAAAAGAATTTATTACCATGAAAGGTAAGAAGATCTACCAGTTGTATTTTCATGGCGGTGAAATTGCATCAAATTAGAGAGAAGAAAAAAATGTGCAGACACATGGTTTTTTTATGGTTCAAACAAATCAAGCATGGGGTAAACATACACAGTAAATTGATCGAAGTCATTAATAATGCCGTATTGTTTAAGCATCATTAATTCAGTATCCTTGACTGCATAGGTAAATTCATTCTCCCCTAACTCAACTTTATCACCCGTATAAATATCCTGATAAAGGTTTTTTCCCCAATCAATCACACAGTTCCCCTTTTGTGTAACCAGCACAAATTGTCGCGAAATGGGTACACCATCAGGCATAGTACGCTCCTAACTTGACGGGGACTTTACCAATTGAGCAAAGGTCGTTGATTTCAGTCGGCTTACCAATTCGATCTGTGCATCCGACCAGATGGGCTGAATTGGGCAGTCGTCACCAAATGGGCAGGCACCTGAACTGTGAGAACAAACATTCAGGCTGATGGGTCCATCAATTGCTTCAACCACATCCAGTAAGGTGATCTCTTGTGCATCCCGTGCTAAAGAGACGCCACCACGAGCGCCGCGACTGGTATTGATCAATCCCGCAATCGATAATTGGGAAATGATTTTTGCTAAGAACGAAGGTGGAATTTGTTGTTCGTCTGCGATCTGGCTGGTAGCAGCACGCACATCCGATTTCAACCTAGCCAGATATAACATGGCCCGAAGAGCATAATCTGCCTGTCTTGTAATTTGCATAACGACTTCCTTTTAACGTTAAGTGGGTAAAAATTGTCAACTTATAAGTTAGTTTATTTTACTATAATTTTTTAGGCAAGTGTTTTTTATCATCCAATAAAATGACATTTCCGATAAACAAATCTATTATTAAAAAACTATTCGTGAATTTTATCACAACTTTTTTAATGATGAATCTGGATTATTCTCGACACCTTTCTCAGCCTGTGTATAATTTAAGCATGAAAACTTTCAACTTTTCCGTACCCATTGATGTCCGCTACGGGGATCTCGATCCTCAATGGCACGTGAATAATTCACGCTTTCTCACCTTTCTCGAGCATGCCCGTTTAGCCTATTTGATGCAACTGGGATTATTCGATGGAGCAAACTTCTTCGATTTCAACCTGATCGTCGCGGACATCCACATCGCGTACCTGGCGCCCATTCAACTCACCCAGAAGATAGCGGTTTACATGCGCTGTGATCGTATCGGCAACAAAAGCCTGACCTTCGTCTACGAGATCCGCGATGAAGACACCCAGCAAGTCCTCTCCACCGCCGAGACCATCATGGTGACATATGACTACCACCAGCAGAAAAGCATTGTAGTCCCGGATGCG
>DAOUGX010000336.1:0-1559 GCA_034428855.1 Anaerolineaceae bacterium
GTGCAATGCACCGTACGGATTTTCTTCTCCCGTCAATCATTTTTCCTGAATTCAGACCTATCAATCAGCCGTCTTTTCGAATTTGCTGCAGGAAAACCTGCGAGTTGATAGCCCGCTCCAGAAGGTATGTCAGATACCATTGCATGATCTTTTCCACTTCCTGCATCACATTTTCCCCCGGTGTCGCTGCCATTGCTTCTTTATATGTACTACGTTGAAAATGACGTAAATATTTTAAGGCATCCACACTGATTTTGCGAATATCCTCATATTGATGGCTACAGCGTGGGCAAATCACACCACCAACCAGTGCAGAAAAATATTGATCCTCCGCTTTGATCTCCTCCTGACAGCCAATGCATTGAAATAACTGTGGACGATACCCCATAATGTCCAGTAGACGCATTTCATAGTATCTCAAAACCACAAAAATGGAGTCTGTTGTGCATAAGCGTTCCAGTGTTTCCACCGCAAGACGAAACAATTGTGGATTGGATCCATCTTCATAGGTAAATTTATCCAATAACTCGATGACATAGGATGCAATGCTTAACCGCTGTAAATCTTCCCGCATGGGTAGGAATGCATTAATCGTTTCAGCCTGTGTTACGATCCATAAATCCCGACCTTGCGCTAATTGCAAAGCAGAGCGCATAAATGGTTCCAGGTGCCCAGCTTTTCGGGAGGTTGTTTTACGAGCCCCTTTGGCGACAATTCTTAATTTCCCATGTTCACGGGTAAATATTGTAATCAGTCGATCTGCTTCTCCCCAGCGTTGGTGGCGTAAAATCAATGCATCCACCCGCCGACTGCGTTCACGCGTTGTCATATCATCCTTTTACAAAGAAGGTAGATCTTTTGGTGTAAATGCACCTGGCAATAAATCCGCCACGCTTGTTTCCTGCCGGACATTCCCCTCTTTATCCGCGATGATTACAATCGTCTCCAGCCCAAATTCCGCCATGACCTGACGACAACCACCACAGGGAGTACCAGCATTATCGGTAACAACTGCGATCGCCACAAAGTTACGTTCTCCCTCTGAGACTGCTTTAAAAATCGCCACCCGCTCTGCACACATGGTGGTTGGAAAGGCAGCACTTTCCACGTTAATACCATCATATATCTTGCCGGATGTTGTCAATATCGCTGCACCAACCGGATAATGGGAATAGGGCACATACGCCCAGTGGCGTACGGCCAAGGCTGATTGGATGAGCGTCTCCCTTTGTTCGTCATTTATCTTCATCAATGATCTCCACCTCTTCAACATGGCCGACACGGTTAGCTAATACTTTGCGAATTCTTCGCCCACTGACCTGCGAGACTGTTAATAGCCAGCCATCCACTTTGATCTGTTCACCACCCACCGGTACACGACCAATTTGACCATAAATATATCCACCCAGTGTGTCCGCCATGTCATTGGTCAGATCCACCCCCAGAATATCATAAACATCATCCAGATCGATACGACCTGAGAAAATCACCTCATCCTCCGACATTTGCTGGTATTCCAGTTCTTCTGCCTGATCATACTCATCACGAATTTCACCAAC
>DAOUGX010000337.1:0-6382 GCA_034428855.1 Anaerolineaceae bacterium
AAGTCAGTTGTTGTTCATTAATTTATTTTTCCGGAATTTCTCCTGGTATTGTTTCTACAATCACATCCAGATTGGCTTCCAATTCTTCTGGTTTCACTTTATCAGCAGTCAGGAAGATTTCAGCATTACCATGGCAGGAATTACAGGTTTCGTTTTGTGGTGTAATTCTCTGGATATTGTGTGGGGTAGCGTATGCCCAATTGGGTAATAAGTTGAAATTGGGGAGTAAGTTTTCACCATAATAGGCATAACTCTCCGGATCGACTGGAATATGGCGAACTGGTACATATTCGTAAGGACGATTCTCGCTTTGACGGGTATTGCGACCAATCAGGAAAGTCATATATGTGGCGGTAGTTTTGAAAAACGGGTTTCCAGTAGTTTCACTGATGGCTACATGACAGCTATCACAACTGGTGTAAGTCACAGAGTGACATACCTGACAGGAGAGAGTGTCCTGGTGGATTTGATGTTGCACAATAGTATCCGTTGCTTTTCCAACCTGATCATGGCAGCTTTCACAAGTTGGGCTTTGTTCCCCTTCATAACGATGATTGGCTCCTTCAGAATCATGCATGCTGGCACCATCATGGCAGGCGACACAATTCATGCGTCCCTGGCGGAAATGCACATCACCAGGTATGCCTTCATTTTTGCCCATATACTCATTCCCTACGCGGGATCCATGACAGGCAGTGCAGGTGCGGGTCATGGGAGGAGTTTTAACAAACGTGTGACCATCTAACAAGCCGCCACCAACACTATCGGGTTGGGCGATGTGGCAATCTCCACAGGTAGTGTGGCAGGATTGACAATGGTTGCCAAACATCTCGTCTAAAGCGACATGATTTTCTGGCAGACTGCGGGAGTACATGGTCTGGAAATAACCTGCCTGGCTGACATGTAAACTATCTGCACTGGTAGAAACGATTTCGTTATGGCAGTTTCCACAGGTTCTTTGCGGATCGGCATCCGGTGCAGCGATCAGACCTGCATGGGCAGCATCCTTTTCCAGTGTGGAAGAATCACCTGCATGGCAGGCAACACAGGTTGTCGAACCATGAACATTCGTGAAAAATTCATCACCAATCATTACTTTTTCCCAGGGCTCCAACGGAGCCACAGAGCCACCTCAGCCAACCCCTTCTGATTCCGCACCATGTGCATCTTCTTCAACCACAACTGCCGTGTCAATCAGCATTTGTTTATCTGTATGGCAAACTACGCAATTTTCGACCTCAGGCTCCAGGGATACAGGAACAATAGCTTCAGGAGTAGCCTGACTGATAGCAACCTCAGTTTCATCGGTAACGGAGTCGGTTAAACCTTTTGCGTTACAGGCTCCTAAAAATAGCATTGAAAAACAGATTATCATTAAAGCTATTAATTTTCTCATGTGATTTCCTTTATAAATTGGGTCATATAAATGGAGGAGTTTTAGATCTTTGACTTATGGAAATTGACCTATTTATAACCTTACTCTCGCATTAAAATTATATTAGAAATATGATAATTAAGAAATCCTTAATTCGTTAGTGACATATATCACAAACTGGTTTCCCAATATTTTATGCACTTCTATAAGTAATCCTTATCAAATAAATAATTATGATAAAATCAATCATATTATTTTGGAGTCGATAAAATGTTAGACACTCATCAATTACGGGTTTTTTTAGCAGCTGCAGAAACCCTCAATTTTTCACAAGCAGCAAAACGCTTGCATATGTCACAACCCAGTGTCACCCAGCATATCCACAATCTTGAGAACCATTTTGGTATGCAATTGTTCGTTCGCTCTGGCAGAAAATTATCCTTAACCGAAGCAGGTGTCACCTTGTTACCGATGGCAAGAGATCTGGTCTTATCGGCCATTCGGGCGGATGAGATGATGGATACCCTGAAAGAGGAAATTCACGGGCATTTGTGGATTGCCTGTACGACAACACCTGGCAAATATATATTGCCAAATCTTATGGCTGATTTTTTAAAAAAATATCCAAAGGTTGAAGCATCGATTTCTGTCAGCAATCGCACAGAAGCAATGCGGTTATTAAATGAAGGCAAAGCTCAGATTATGGTTTCAAGTGTGTTCAGTTACCACCCTGATATTGAGTTTCACAAATTCATTTCTGAGCCTCTGGTATTAATCGTACCAAAAAACCATCCCTGGACTCGCAGAGAAAGTATCAATCTGGATGAATTGCGTAAGGCAAACATCATCTTAAGAGAACCTTCAGCGGGATCTTATATGGTTTTACGTGATGGTTTGGCAACGAAAGGTTTTGATATTAACGATCTTCATAAAATCCTCACCCTGGGGAATTCAGAAGCGATTGCATTCGCAGTGCAAGAAGGGGTGGGGGTTGGATTTGTATCCATGTTGGTGGCCAACCGAATTGTTAAAGATCAGGTGGCAATTGTTAAAGTTGAAGGACTGGATCTTTCACAGGATATTTATATCGGCCAGCATCGACGTTTACCCTCCACCTCTGCTCAGGTCGCTTTCTGGAAAATTGCAACCGAACCACGAAGTGAAGCTTTAGCGAAAATTAAAGGGTTTTTAAATAATTAATCCGATATTGGAATTTATCCCACATCATTCCTCGTGAATCTTAATCGGATAAGAAAATATAATCATGTTGACATTATTGGATATAATCGGGCAAAACTTAGCAGGTGATTTACATTGAAACGAGCAATTTTATTCGATTTAGATGGTGTATTAATTGATTCAATGAATTGTCATGCCATAACCTGGCAGACTGCAATCAAGAATCTTCTGAATGTAGATGTTCCAGTAGAATATTTTTTAATTAATGAAGGAAGGAATTCAAAGGACATTTTACTGGATTTGATGAAAAACCATTCACAAAATTCAGAGTCATGGAAAAAGATCAGTGATTATCGTGACCAACTCTTCCTTGATTCATTCCGGCCAAAACCCATCGCAGGTGCAATTGATCTGGTGAAACAATTACATTCATTTGGTTATCGTCTGGGAGTAGCAACCGGTAGTACTCGTTCGGTAGCTGAAGATATTTTAACAAAAGTAGGATTGAGGAAATATTTTCAAAAATTGGTGACGTCAGAAGATGTTCAGTTTAGCAAACCTCACCCGCAACCTTACCAGATGTTATTAAAACAATTAGGTATTGATGGAAAATATGCTCTGGTGATTGAAAATGCACCTCTGGGCATTCAATCGGCGATAGCAGCCAACCTGTGCTGTTTTGCGGTTGCCAGTACCAATGCACCTGAAATTCTCTCGGACGCTGACAAAGTATTCATATCCCTGGATGAAATGTCCTTCTTTCTGAAAGATGAATTTAAAGAAGCTCAGCAAGCCAACCGATGGGAATTTTTATCCTTAGAAATGGGAATGTAAAATGCATCCAAGATTACAAAGAGAACAAGAAACTGTTAATTTGATGATTGATCTGTATTGCCACGATTTGCACAATAGTATGAATGGTGTCTGTACGGATTGTCAATCCTTAAAAGATTATGCCCACCTGCGATTAGAAAAGTGTCCTTACCAGGAGAAGAAGACCACCTGTGCCAATTGTCCGACACATTGTTATCAAAAGGCAATGCGGGAAAAAATACGAATTGTCATGCGATATGCCGGTCCTCGTATGTTAAGACATCATCCAGGATTGGCAATTCTGCACTTGCTGGATGGTTTACGAAAACCAGTTGCACTAAAAAAAAGAAAAGGCTGATAAACAACCAGAGCACCAGTTGTGGTGCTCCGTGTTGGGTGCCCTCAGAGGGCAGGTCCGCCTGTTATGTTAATTATCACTTTTTTAAGATGAAATACAAGATCATGATTGACAAAGGAATATAAATACAATAATGAATAATTTAACCCTCATTCCCTTTGGATTACCAGGTGCAATTTATCGCTGTCCAATGCCCAATGCCGCATTTGATTATGGGTTGACGACATTGCAGGAAATACAAATGGTTAACATTAACAAAGTAATCACCCTGGTAGAAGAATTTGAGTGGTGGCAACGGGGAAATATTAATTTACCTTTACTGTATCAACAAGCAAATGTAAAAATGGTGCATTATCCAGTGCAGGATTTCAATGTTCCAACAAACCTGGATACATATCTGGATGCGGTTCATCAGGCTTTAGTCTGGGCTAAATCGGGTGAGAATATAGCAATTCACTGTTATGCTGGGATTGGTCGAACGGGGACATTCTTGACGGCCATGGCCGTTCAACTCTTTGGCTGGAATCCATTGGAAGCAGTGTTGTGGGTACGGCAATTCATTCCGGGGGCTGTTGAAAATGAGGTGCAATTCCAGTTTGTGATGCAAGCATTGCAATGATTATGCTGGCACAATTACCTTAAGTGCACCTTTCTGAGCTTTTATTTCCACAGGTGACTCACCCCACATTTCACCATCTGCCTGGGTTGCCTGTACAGGGTCAGATTCAATGGTCACCGATTGGACCTGCCAATGTAATGCCTGATCTTTCAATTCATTTCCCCCAACGATGGTAGCTGCCAGGGAGAAAAGTTGGATCAAATCCATTTTTCGAATGACAAAAACATCTAAAAGCCCATCATCTATCTTTACTTTCGGGTTTAATACCAAACCGGGGACACCAAAATAAGCTGCATTGGCAATCAGGCAGGTCAGACCGGAACATTCCACCTGCTCTCCATCCAATATGAGGTTATATCGAGCTTCTTTGACGTTGTGTAAAGCCTGGGTAGCGCCCATGATATATGCAAAAATTCCATAGCGTTCTTTTAATTCCCGATCTGTTCCTTCCAGCATGGCTGCTTCCAATCCTACTCCAGCACGCAGGGCAAAAGCAGGTACTTTCTTGTCATTGGTGATGCCCATATCCACCGACCTGATATGAGATTTCTCTGGCTGGGTAATCAGTTTACAGGCTTCTTCAATATTTTGGGGAATTCCTAACTCAACAGATAAAATATTACCAGTTCCACCGGGGAGAATTGCCAATGGAATATTGCTTCCCTGTAATCCGCTGGCCACTTCCATGACAGTCCCATCTCCTCCATAGGCTGCAATAATATCAACACCGTCTCTGACCGCTTTCTCTGCCAGGCAAATACCATCACAACGGTCCTTGGTAATGACCAGATCCCATTCAATATTGGCTTTGTGAAAGAGGTTATTAAACAATCTCAGAGGAGGATTTTTGGATCCTGCGCTGGGGTTGAGGATAATGAGTACATTTTTCTTTGACATCAGAACGATCGTGCGTAAAGCAAGAATTTTAAATTTATCTATACACTAATTTTATTATAAAAAGAGATTTCATTTAAAAACATTTATGATGTTTGATTTATTTGTCACGTGCACCAGTATGTGTTAGATTTAAGCAATTATTATAAAAATCTGAAAGAGAAATTATGAAAAACTCTTTGAAATTAATCATTCGTTTAATCATGGTCATTGTTTTGGCTATCGGGGCAATCTATCTGGCTCTGGAAATGATGGATAATCTTTATGAATTCCGTTCTCCTTTATCGAAAAATCCTCCCGTACCTGGTCGATCATTTGGGGACTCACTGGGCGAACGAGTTATTTACGTTTTAATAGATGGATTACGGTATGATACCTCCATCAAAACAGAGGTTATGCCGGTTTTGAATCAATTACGAAGCCAGGGTGCCAGTGCAATTATGCATTCACAACCTCCCTCATATTCCACACCTGGTTACGGAGTCCTGCTGACCGGTGCCTGGCCTTCTTTGAGTGATGCCCCGGCGTTTAACCTGGATTATGAAAAACTATCACCACTCACTCAGGATAATATTTTCAGTTCAGCAAAACGTCATGGGTTAAAAACAGCTGCTTCGGCGTATTATTGGTTCGAGCAACTTATTCCTGCTGATGCATTGGATATAGGGTACTTCACGCCCAATGAAGATCAAAATGCGGATCGAATGGTGGTGGATGCTGCTATTCCCTGGCTGGAATCTGACCAGTATGATTTGATATTAATCCATCTTGATCAGGTGGATTATGCCGGACATAATGAAGGTGGACCCGAAGATGAACGTTGGGCCCAAGCAGCTACTCGGGTTGATAATTTACTTGCGGAAATCGTTGCTGAATTAGATTTATCAAACGATATTCTGTTGATTAGCTCAGATCATGGTCATATTGATCAGGGAGGCCATGGTGGTCATGACCCGATTACATTGGTGGAACCGTTTGTCATGGTTGGGAAAGGTATAAAACGGGGAGTATACGAGGATATCCAAATGGTGGATATTGCTCCAACAATTTCCACGCTGGTGGGTATCAATCTCCCGGCTGCCACCCAGGGAAGAGTTCTGGAAGAAATGTTGTTATTGCCAGCCAATGTACGCAAGGATCTGAA
>DAOUGX010000338.1:0-7221 GCA_034428855.1 Anaerolineaceae bacterium
GGGCTTCCTGTAACAGTACAGCTGAAAAATCAAGACCATGGTACCCACCTTGACGCCTTTGTTGTGCCCATAATTGAGCCAGAGCACCGGATCCACAACCCAGGTCCAGCCAGAAACCATTGGATGGAATGATATCCAACACTTTACGGATACCTGGTTGTACACGCCGGCGTGTGGCTGCAAAAGCTGCCCCAAATGTCTGGTAAAATTGATAATTAATATCCAATAGCTGCTGAATCACATCACTTTGCATGCTGTCATTATACCAACACCCACCTTCGTTGCAGCCTTGGGATATATCAATCAAAATAGTTCTGCGGTTTCAAATGGAATTTTACTTTCAACCGCTTTTTATGGAAACGAATGAACGATTACGAAAAATGGTTACAACGATATCAGATTACCCCTGATCGATTAGAACTCGCCCGAAAAATCTTAATAGAGATTCGTAAGGGAAAAAACGTAGCCAGCGCTGTGCGTATGTATCCAAACCCGGGTGGTGGCTATCTTCCCAAGTCGATTCTGGTCGCTGAATACAAACGCCAGGTGGAAGCGGGTGAATCACAGGCAGACCCGACACTGGTAGAACGTATTCGCATGAAACCGGTGCGCAGTCTTTCCGGGGTTACAACTGTCACCGTACTGACCAAACCGTACCCCTGCCCGGGAAAATGCATCTTCTGTCCGGATGATGTGCGAATGCCTAAAAGTTACCTGGTGGATGAACCCGGGGCAGCCCGAGCATTCCAGCATGATTTTGACCCGTATTGGCAGGTAAAATCCCGGTTGGATTCGTATGAAGCCAATGGCCATCCAACGGATAAAATTGAACTCCTGATTCTCGGTGGCACCTGGAGTGCTTATCGTAAAGACTATCAGGAACATTTCGTTAAACGTTGCTTCGACGCCATGAACGGGGTCGATAGCCAGACTCTGGATGAAGCTCACCGGATCAACGAGACAGCATCCCATCGTAATGTTGGGTTGGTGATCGAAACCCGACCAGATGAAATCACGCCCAGGGAACTGGCCTGGTTAAGAAAATTAGGGGTAACCAAGGTTCAGATGGGTGTGCAATCACTGGACGATCATGTTCTGGAATTGAACAAACGGGGGCACACCGTAGCCCAGGCATTACGAGCCACCTCTTTGTTACGGGCAGCCAGCTTCAAGATCGTCCTGCATTGGATGCCGAATCTTCTGGGTGCTACCATTGCGTCCGATCGACAGGATTTTTCCCGCTTGTGGACTGACGGATTTGCTCCGGATGAGATTAAAATTTATCCTTGCCAATTATTGGAAGGCACCGAGCTTTATACCCACTGGAAAAATGGAGATTATGAACCCTATACCCAGGATGAGTTGATCCATCTGATCGCGGACATTAAACCAATGATCCAACCTTATTGTCGTGTCAATCGGGTAATTCGTGATATTCCTTCCCATCATGTGGTAGAAGGCAACAAACGCACCAGTCTGCGCCAGGATGTTTTAGCTGAGGTTGCACGCCGAGGTCAGAAATGCAATTGCATTCGCTGTAATGAAGTGAAAAAGCAACAGGTACAGGGAGAGGATTTACGTCTGGAGGATCATGTATATAATCCGGCGTACGCCGAAGAACATTTTATTCATTTCCGTACGCCTGAAGACAAAATTGCAGGATATTTACGGCTTTCTTTACCAAAAGACACTCCCGAAAATCACCCGGCAGCAGATCTGAATTTTGTAGATTTGCACAAAGCTGCCCTGGTACGTGAAGTGCATGTTTACGGGCAATCATTAGCGGTAGGTGCTGAAAAGGAAGGTGCTGCACAGCATATCGGACTGGGGAAACAACTACTGGAAGAAGCCAGTCGAATTGCCATGGAAAAAGGATATTCCAGCCTGGCAGTAATTGCAGCCATCGGTACCCGTCAATATTATCAAGCCCGCGGTTTTAATCCCGGTGAGCTTTACATGGTCAAACCTTTGCAATAATCCAGATATTTCCTCTAAATTCGGCGCGGAAGACCCCATCCTCCAATATGGACCGTTTCAGGTTCATCAGTCCATCGACCTGCGATTCTACTCCCACACTGCGGACAGGTTCCCCTGGATGTGATCTTATAATCCCGGATGACAAATCCTCTTCGGGAAATCAATAAAGTCTGGCATTTCGGGCAATATGTATTCTCCAGTGACCCGACTTTTCCTGGAATATTACCGGCATACACATAATTTAACCCAGCTTCCTGACCAATATCCGCTGCTGTTTGCAACGAACTCACCGGAGTGGCAGGGTTATCCAGCATGCGATAATCCGGATGGTAAGCCGTAACATGCCAGGGAATATCTGGTGAGATGGATGAGAGAAATCGAGCTGCGTCCCACAATTCCTCAGGATCATCATTAAAACCAGGCACTACCAGGGTGACAACTTCCACCCAGATGCCTAACTGACTGGCAAGCTGAATGGTATCCAGTACGTTCTTTAACACTCCCCCTAATTTTCGATAATTCTTATCCTGCATACATTTGAGGTCTATCTTATATGCATCCAGATAAGGCTGCAACATTTGTAATGCTTCCGGTGTGGCGTTTCCATTGGACACATAGGCACAATCCAGTCCAGCCTTTTTCCCACGTTTAAATATTTCGACTGCCCATTCGGTGGTAATCAACGGTTCATTATAGGTCGATACCAGAATGGGTGTATTGTTTTGAATAGCTAAATGCACCAACTGATCAGCAGATATCTCACGAATATAATTTGCTCCGATATCTGCTTTCGGGTCTCTTAAGGTTTGGGAGGTTAACCAGTTCTGACAATAATCACAATGAAAATCACAACCCAACATACCAAAAGAGAGCGCATCTGAGCTTGGGTAAAAATGTGAAAAAGGTTTCTTTTCCACCGGGTCAATTTGAAGTGCAGCCACATATCCCCAGGGTACACGCAATTCACCTGCCTGATTAAATCGCACCTGGCAGATGCCCCGCCTTCCGGGTTTAATCAAACACCGATGCGCACAAGCCGTACACCGGACAACACCTTCCTCCAGATCTTCTTTAAGAATCCCTGATACGGATAATGGATCAATTTGATCCTGTACGGTCATTGTCATACTTGCCTGCCTTAGGTTAAAAACGGAAAACAAGATAAAGGATAAGTAGGTTAACTGATTTTAACAAAAACATCAGTCAAATTCATGTTATGAAAAGCACTCAGGCAGCCACATTCATCACTTCACTGACCTGTACTTGTTGACCAGTATAATCCCTCGCCATTTGAATAGTTTTTTGCTTAACGTATATGGATTGATACTGTTTTATGGTACACTCGCATCGATATGATGGATGAAAAATCAATTCACACGCTTGAATTTGGAAAAGTACTTGAAAGGTTGAGTTCCTATGCTGCTTTCAGTGCTTCGGCTGAATTGGCACACAATCTAAAACCAGTCAACGATTTGCAGACTGCGAAAGAACGTCTGGCCTTTACAACCGAAGTGCGCCACTTGTTCAATACCGAGTCTGACATCACCGTCGGTGGCAGCCGGGATATTCGTCCATTGGTTAATCGCGCAGCCCAGCATGGTATGCTGGAACCGAATGAACTGCTCAGTATTCGCTACACACTGGCCACAGCGCGTGATTTAAGCCGAACGCTACTCGAGCAGGCAGAAGCATTGCATTTATTAGGTCAACTTGGGCAGGAATTACCTCCTCCTCCCGGTATTATTGAAGCGATTTCCCGTGTAATTTCTGAACGTGGTGAAGTGCTGGACAATGCTTCTCCAAAATTATCTTCCATTCGCAGTGAAATAAAAGTTGCACATGACCGCCTTTTATCTAAATTACAGCAAATCATTGCTGATCCAAACAAAAGCAAAATGTTACAGGAATCACTCATTACACAACGTAACGGTCGCTATGTAATACCGTTACGTGCTGAGTTTAAAGGCCGGATTAATGCCATCATTCACGATTCATCAGCTTCAGGTGCCACACTTTTTGTGGAACCGCTGGTTACCGTAGAACTGAACAATCGCTGGCATGAATTGCAGTTAGCAGAACGCGATGAAATCCGTCGCATTTTGCTGGAACTCAGCGATCTGATTGGAGCAGAAGCGACCCAAATCCGTCTGCTCGTGGAGGCTCTCGCCCGTCTTGATCTGGGATTGATGATGGCCAAATATGCCGAGGATCTGAACGCTGCCGAACCCATCCTGGTCGATTTCCTCCCACGAGGAGAAGACCATCCCGGCAGCTCGATAAACCTACGACACGCCCGGCATCCGCTGCTAGACCAGAAAACAGTCGTTCCAATTGACGTAGAGCTGGATCAACACACTTTTGGTGTGGTAATCACCGGCCCCAATACCGGAGGAAAAACAGTCAGCCTTAAGACCGTTGGATTGCTGGCGCTCATGGCACAATCTGGTATGCACATTCCGGTTCAATCAGGTTCCAGTTTATGTGTTTTTCAGGATATTTTTGCTGATATCGGGGATGAGCAATCCATTGAACAATCGTTATCAACATTTTCTGGACACATCACCAATATCACCCGCATCCTCAAACGGGCGAATTCCCGTTCACTCGTCTTGTTGGATGAATTAGGATCCGGAACTGACCCACAGGAAGGATCAGCCCTGGCGCGTGCTTTATTATCCCATTTGGTCAAACAACGAATTACCTGCCTGATCGCCACCCATTATCCAGAGCTGAAAGCTTTTGCGCATAACACACCGGGTTTAATTAACGCCAGTATGGAATTTAATTTACGGACTTTACGACCTACTTATAATCTCATGATTGGTTTACCCGGGCGCTCCAATGCACTTGCCATCAGTGAGCGTCTCGGTTTACACAAAGGGATTATTGAAGAAGCCCGTAGTATGGTTGATCCGACTGAATTGAAGGCTGAGGATTTACTCAATGAAATTCACCGCCAACGCAGCATCTCCCGCAAGGAACGGCATAAAGCAGAGATTTCGCGCAGTGAAGCCCGTCGTTTGGAACGGCAATTAAACCAACGGCTGGAAGAAATTGAAGATGAACGCTTGTCCATTTTAGAAAAAACCCGCCAATCTGCCGAAACAGAAATAGAAAAACTACAGAGCGAATTACTCGACTTACGTAAAGAACTGGCACGTGCCCGTCAACCTCTGGATGCTCTGAAAAGCATCGAGGAAAAGGTGGAAGATATACAAGACGAAGTCAAACTGCCTCCCGTACGGAAAAACTCATCACCCACATTAGAAGAACAACCTCTGCGATTGGGAGAAAAAGTGTTGGTGCAGTCTCTGGGAATGCAAGCTGTCATCACAGCCATCACGGCGGATGAATATGAGGTGCAGATTGGAAATTTAAGGGTCCGCGCTGCAGCCCGTGATGTTGTCCGACCAGGAGACATCAAAAAAACAATCGACGATCAGGAAAAGCCGAAGATGCGATCCAATGTGCGCAAAGCCCTTCAGAGTATGGATGAAAGCCCCAATCAACCCATTTCAATTCGACATCCCTCTCCAGGTATGGAATTAGATTTACGTGGTCAACAAGCCGAGGATGCTTTAACCGGCTTGCAGAATTTTATTGAGTCAGCCTATCTTTCAGGAATGCCGTTTGTTCGCATCATTCATGGCAAAGGCACTGGAAAATTACGTCAGGTAGTGAGGGATGCACTCAGTAAGAATCAATATGTCGATCATTGGGAAAGTGGCGTGGAACGCGAGGGTGGAGAAGGCGTAACTGTCACATTTCTGAAAAGTGATTAAAAAAACAGGTCGATAGTGAATTCCCCTATACACTACCGACCTCTTTTGCGGCTGAGACCCCTTCTACTCAAGCCCATTTTGCAGCCCAGATGACACTTTATTTATACATACCTGGCATTGACAAAGCGTAGACAGATTTTATCAAAGGTTGCGTAAATTTGTCTACACCAGTGCAAAAAATGGGGGTGAGTCTGTGCCTATTATAAGATCCATGTTTTGTGGTTTCGATTGATTCAATGTTCTCAAAACCAATTGTTTTTGAATCAGGTGTTTATTATGAGTTTTTCCGACCTTTGGAGCTGCAGCAATCAAAATATCTAGCCCCAGCCATTCCAGCCAGGGAGATTCTTCCTGGTTGGCTTTATTCAGAATCTTTTCCCCCATTTCTCTGGCATAATCGTATGCTTTTGCTTTCAATGCCTCCTGAGCCAGCACAAAAGCGTATGCCATACCAGCTCCTGCAAATCCAATTTCTGATGATTCCACAGTAACCTCTTTCAGCATCTGTAAGGCGGCCTGGATATCTCCTTTCAGGTAGAGTGCCAACCCCAATCTTGCTCTGGATTCAATCTGCAACTGAAAATACCTGGAAGCATCAATCTCCGCCACCGTTTGCTGTAATTCCTGAATCCCCTTATCCAGGTCACCCATCATGCAGGTGCAAAAGCTGATCCACATTTTGTTCATGAGATGATCACGCTGGCTAAAACTATACTTACTTGATTCCTGAAAAGATTCCATGGCTTTTTCATATTCACCAAAAGCTACGTACAGTCTACCTTCTGCATTCATCAGAATGCAATTCATTCTCTCATGTTGGTACATTTTAGCTAATGTTTGGGCGTTTTGAATGTTTTCCCAACAATGATATGTTTTGCCCAAAGCCAGGTGCACACGACTATTTACTGTTAATGTTTCCAGAGCGAACCGCCAATAATAATTGGATTCAGCAATTTGCATAGCCAGACCAAATTTTCCTAAAGCTGTTTTATACAACCCCTGATAATAGAAACCGAGCCCTAACGTGAACTCACACTCTACCCGGATGCTGGGGTTATTATGTTTCAACGCAGTCAGGATGGCTTTATTGGCCTCTGTTTCCGCTTCAGGAAATTTACCAGCCAACATATATGTCATAGCGATCGTACTTTGCAGACTGGCAAATATCAGTTCATCTTTTTCTGTTTTTAACTGGTTCTCCAGCCAGGATACCGACTTAAATTCGGCGATACTGGCATTTAGATCGAAATCATATAGATGAGTAAGCATTTTTCGAACACTGGCTCGAATATATTCCGTTATATATCCATCTTTAAGGTGGACAGATGCCCGCTCTAAATATTGCATTCCTTGTTTTGGAAAACCTCGCAAGGTGTATAGAAATCCTTCACCACTTAATCCACCCCCAATCAAAAGTGAGGATTTGCGATAAAGGCCTTCCCGCATGGCAATTTGATAATAT
>DAOUGX010000339.1:0-2454 GCA_034428855.1 Anaerolineaceae bacterium
CTAGATGCTTCCACCACAACCTTAGATCAGTTAGGTCAATTAATTGGTGGTAAAGGTTGGGATCAGGTATTTGATATTGAGGAGAAATTATGAACAAATCAAAAACACGTAGCTTCTCTTTCTTATTTCAATTAGGAGGGCTGGTTTTTTCTTTAATATTTGTTTCGATTATTTTATTATTGGTTAAATCCCAACCACTTGAAGCTTTCAGACTCATATGGGAAGGTTCAACAGGAAATGCGACCAGAATCGCGAGTGTATTTGTTGTTTGGGTTCCATTATTGTTAGTAACCTGTGGGTTATTAACAACTTTTACTGCTGGTTTGTGGAATATTGGAATTGAAGGACAAATTACAGTCGGTGCAATATTTACGACAGGTGTTATGCGATTATTCCTTGGGTCATCAGTATCTCCGGTATTGGTCATTATCATTTCCATTCTGGCAGGAATGTTAGGTGGAGCAATTTGGGCTGCATTGGCAGGAGTTTTAAAAACATTTGGTGGTGTCAATGAAATTTTTGGGGGTTTAGGTTTGAATTTTATAGCCACCGCGTTGAATATTGGACTGATTTTTGGTGCCTGGAGTCGTCCTGGAGTGGCATCTATGAGCGGAACTGAACCTTTTCCAGAAGAATTTTGGCTACCAACTTTGAGTGAATTTCGGATTAGCCTCTGGTCGATTGCCTTAGCAATTTTAGGTTTGGTCATTATTTATTTCATGCTTCAGGGAACTCACTTTGGCTTGCGGTTAAAAGCTGTTGGAAAAGGGATGAAGTCTGCATTTCGAATGGGAATACCCACCTGGCAACACATGATGTTATCTTTCATCATTTGTGGATTATTTGCTGGGTTGGCAGGAGCCATTCAGGTGACTGCAGTTTACCATCGTCTCATTCCTTCAATTTCAAGTGGGTATGGTTTCATGGGATTGATGATCGCGATGTTAATTAATTATCAAGCCATCTGGTTAGCCCCTGTTGCACTTTTCTTCGCAGCTCTGAATATTGGTGGTATTCAATTACCAATTGTACTGAAGTTGGATTCTTCCTTGACAGGCGTCCTCCAGGGAAGTCTGGTCTTATTTGTAATGATCTCCCAGGGATTAAAACAAAGATTTATGAGAAAGAAATAGGAGCTAACATGGAAAATGAAATTATTCTATTGGGTTTAGCAGGTGTGATTGCATCTGGGGCTCCTATTGTAATCGCTGTTATTGGTGAGACAATAACTGAAAGAGCTGGCGTTACAAATCTATCCTTAAACGGAGTGATCTTATTATCAGCAATGATGGGATTTTGGGCTTCGGTTGAAACTGGAAGTGTATGGGTTGGATTTTTAGCAGGCATGGTAGTAGGAGCTTTAGTTGCCAGTATTGTTGCTTTTAGCAGTATTACACTCAAGCAATCACAAGTAGCGGTTGGATTTGTTCTGGCGATCACATGTAGGGATCTGGCATATTTCCTAGGTAACCCCATTATGGGTTCTCAGGGACCCATAATGCTTTCGACTTCGATTCCATTTCTGAGAGACATTCCGGTTCTGGGAAGATTATTTTTCACGCAATCGTTGATGACTTACCTGAGTATCATATTGATTTTCGTTGCGTGGTTCTGGATATTTAAGACCAGACCTGGTCTAATGTTACAAGGCATCGGTGAAAAACCAGCAGCTGCATTTGTGCGTGGTGCCAATGTTCAAAAGATGCGCTATTTTTATACCATTATCGGTGGGGCTCTGGTAGGTTTAGCTGGGCCGCTTTATACTCTCAGTGTAAAACCTGGATGGAAAGGAACAATTACCGGATTAGACGGAATCGGTTGGATTGTCCTGGCAATTACAATTTTTGGAGGTTGGAATCCAATTCGAGGAGCATTTGGAGCTTATCTTTTTGCTTTCTTACAATGGTTAGGCCTTGTTTTACAACCTTACATGACTCAAATTCCCTCACAAGTGTTACAAGTTGCTCCTTTCCCATTGATGATATTAGCTCTGTTATTTGTAAATATGGGTAATACAGAATGGATGGACCGATTGATTGCATCATTACCTGACAAACTAAGAATCAGAGCTGTAAAACTTTTAAGATCGATGCAATCACGCCAGCCGGCTGCGCTAGGAACGCCATTTGAGCGTCAATAATTTAAGAAGGATTTTTATAGATTCAAAATAATTTGTCTGACAACTAATTCAAACAGAAGCTTTATTTTAGTATTCAAGATATAATATAGCCAATCAATGAAATTTCATTTTGGTGAGAATTAAGGTTGAGTATGATTAAATTCCTTGGTTATTCTTGTTCAATTTGTGGAACAGAATATGCTTGCACGCAAGAACTTTACACCTGCCCAAAAGATGGTGGAAATCTTGATATTGTTTTGGATGTTGCTTCCATCAAACGTAAATTTGAAGCGAGTGACATAACTTCAAGACGAGAAAATTATTTATGGCGATAC
>DAOUGX010000340.1:0-1512 GCA_034428855.1 Anaerolineaceae bacterium
TGCTAATTAATTATCAAGCCATCTGGTTAGCCCCCATTGCACTTTTCTTCGCAGCTCTGAATATTGGTGGTATTCAATTACCAATTGTGCTGAAGTTGGATTCTTCCTTGACGGGCGTCCTCCAGGGAAGTCTGGTCTTATTTGTAATGATCTCCCAGGGATTAAAACAAAGATTTATGAGAAAGAAATAGGAGCTAACATGGAAAATGAAATTATTCTATTGGGTTTAGCAGGTGTGATAGCTTCTGGTGCTCCTATTGTAATCGCTGTTATTGGTGAGACAATAACTGAAAGAGCTGGCGTTACAAATCTATCCTTAAACGGGGTAATCTTATTATCAGCAATGATGGGATTTTGGGCTTCTGTTGAAACTGGAAGTGTATGGGTTGGATTTTTAGCAGGCATGGTAGTAGGAGCTTTAGTTGCCAGTATTGTTGCTTTTAGCAGTATTACACTCAAACAATCACAAGTAGCGGTTGGATTTGTTCTGGCGATCACATGTAGGGATCTGGCATATTTCTTAGGTAACCCTATTATGGGTTCTCAGGGACCCATAATGCTTTCGACTTCGATTCCATTTCTGAGAGATATTCCGATTCTGGGACGATTATTTTTCACGCAATCGTTGATGACTTACCTGAGTATTATATTGATTTTCGTTGCGTGGTTCTGGATATTTAAAACCCGACCTGGTTTAATGTTACAAGGCATCGGTGAAAAACCAGCAGCTGCATATGTGCGTGGTGCCAATGTTCAAAAGATGCGCTATTTTTATACCATTATCGGTGGTGCTCTGGTAGGTCTAGCTGGGCCTCTCTATACTCTCAGTGTAAAACCTGGATGGAAAGGAACAATTACCGGATTAGACGGAATCGGTTGGATTGTCCTGGCAATTACAATTTTTGGAGGTTGGAATCCAATTCGAGGAGCATTTGGGGCATATCTTTTTGCTTTCTTACAATGGCTAGGACTTGTTTTACAACCATACATGACACAAATTCCCTCCCAAGTTCTACAGGTTGCACCTTTCCCATTGATGATATTGGCTCTGTTATTTGTTAATATGGGTAATACAGAATGGATGGAACGATTGATTGCATCATTACCTGACAAACTAAGAATCAGGGCTGTAAAACTTTTAAGATCGATGCAATCACGCCAGCCGGCTGCGCTGGGAACGCCATTTGAGCGTCAATAATTTAAGAAGGATGTTTATAGATTCAATATAATTTGTCTGACAACTAATTCAAACAGAAGCTTTATTTTAGTATTCAAGATATAATATAGCCAATCAATGAAATTTCATTTTGGTGAGAATTAAGGTTGAATATGATTAAATTCCTAGGTTATTCTTGTTCAATTTGTGGAACAGAATATGCATGTACGCAAGAACTTTACACCTGCCCAAAAGATGGTGGAAATCTTGATATTGTTTTGGATGTTGCTTCCATCAAACGTAAATTTGAAGCGAGTGACATAACTTCAAGACGAGAAAATTATTTATGGCGATAC
>DAOUGX010000341.1:0-2562 GCA_034428855.1 Anaerolineaceae bacterium
GGATATCCAAATGGTGGATATTGCTCCAACAATTTCCACGCTGGTGGGTATCAATCTCCCGGCTGCCACCCAGGGAAGAGTTCTGGAAGAAATGTTGTTATTGCCAGCCAATGTACGCAAGGATCTGAAAGCTGAGACGGCCAGACAACAATCTCAACTGTTGGCTGCTTATGCAACAGCTATCGGTCAGCCATTACCGGAAGAGGCCACCAATGCCAATCCGGAGATAACCGTTTCTCAATACCAACAAGCTCTTAAATCAATGCAACAATCAAAAATGAACCGTGAAAGGTTGATTCGTTTTGGTATTGCAGCTTTGATTATTTTCTTCATACTGATCATTCTCTGGCGCTGGAAACCAAAAGGTGGGTTGAAGTTAATCCTGGCTGCGTTACTGTTTACAGTTTTATTTCACTTAGCTTATATAACCTTTGGCCAGAAACTTTATTCATACAGCACAATTATCAGCCCAACACAGCTGGTATTGGTCAATGGTTTATTTACCCTGGCAAGTTTGGCAATTACCTGGTTATTGTTCACCTTCCAAAATTGGGTAACCTTGGATCTTAAACATAATTTTATCAAGGTGCTCGATCTTTCTTTGTTTACCATGTTGGTAACATTGTTGCCGCTGATTGCCCATATTCTGTGGAATGGTTTGTTTTCCACCTGGATCTTACCTGATATAGCAATTCATTATCTGGCTTTATTAAGTCTGGTTCAGGCATTCTTTATCGGGGTAGGCGTATTATTGTTGGGCATTGTGACCGGAATCATTCTGTTTTCCAGACGGAAAAAGACTGCATGACAGATTTAATATTTCATGCTGCAAACATTGATCAACAATTACCACCCAGTTCTTTAGCTGGATTAGAACGATGTTTACAAACAGGTGTACCTAATGTGGAAGTCGATATCATTCCGTTGAAAGATGGTGATTTTGCGCTTTTACATGATCCAAAGCTGGAGCATGTAAGCGATGTTCAGGGGCAGGTAGCCGAATTATCTGCTCAGGAACTTACTCTGATAAAATACAAAAACACAGAATACAGTCTGGGAACACTGAGCCAGGCAATTGATTTGTTGGAACAATACTCAATCGAAGGCTTCCTGCAACTGGATCTGAAACCTTTTGCGCCATTAACGCCAGCTTGTCTGCGGATACTGGTGGAATTGATCAACCCTGTTAAACAATCCATTCTGATCAGTTCCGTTGCAGATTGGGCGATCAGAGCTCTGCACGTGATGGATCCAGAATTGATGCTTGGATTTGACCCACTTTTATATCTGGATCTGGTTACGAAGGAACCCAGGGAAGAAGGAGTTCCTCCTTTTCGAGTAGGAGCATTCGGTTATCTGGATGATCATCCATTAGCCGTACAACGCTGGGGAAAAACCGGGGAATACTTTGCTGCCCGAGCGGAATCGTTGTTGCAGCAGGTTCCAGGAGGAGTAACCTGGTTTATAAATGCCCAATTACTGCATGAAGCTTTCGAGACCGGGTTTAATTGGCCTCAATTTTTACATAAAAACGATCATTCTATTGATGCCTGGACAATTGATACAGATCGTACCGAATTAGCGCTGAAGGTCAAAAATATGGGAGTGGATTTCATCACCACCAACCAATATTATGAATTGGCAAAATTCCTAAATTTATCTCATCAATGATTAATATGTGGTGAGATTCTCCAATTCATACTAAAAGTTCCACAAAGTGTCTGAATTTGTTGCTTGATCTCTCTATATTCTATTGAAAAATCCACAAAAAATGTAATGATTAAATAAATGTTTCTACATTAAATCAAACGGCTGGGAATGATGGTAAAACACGTTGGCAGGATGTTAAATTGGGTGGTTTTTTGTTCTTTCCTGGTAGCTTGTGTGCCAAATTTAGAAATGCCCACTCAGAATGAGGTGGGAAATACTGAACCTGTCGTAGAAGAATTTATTACAACTTCCCCCATAGCAGTGATGGAAACTTCAGAACCGAGTAATGAAGATATTGTTCAATCGACAACGGAAATAACAGGTGTGCCAACTCCATATCTAAAGGTTGATTCTCAGCTTAATTTACTGCCAGCTGGTTTCTATCTGGTGTTTTATGATCTGGAAAACGATTCCCTGCAAGCATTATCCACGCAAATAAAAACCACTACCATCGCATCAGGAAATGGAATTTTTCCTCATTCAACCAATAACATTTATACCCTGGTTGGAGATAAATTGATGAATATGCACACCAGAGAAAATTTCATGATCACACCATTTAAAAAGGATGAAACCTGTGCGATCGCTTCGATATCCAATTCAGGAAAAATGCTGGTCGCTGGATGTGAACCAGATACGATGAAGGTGTTTTCTGTTGGCGATGAATGGAGGAATGTATTTCCTGAAAATTTTCGAATGACATTTAACGTTCTTCCACAACTATCGCCAGATGACCAACAAGTTGCCTTCTGTATGGTTGATCCGGACCTGGAAGAATTCACACGGATTTATAAAGTAAATTTGTTGACCTGTTCTGCGACTGAAAATTGTGTTCCTGAATTGATATCTGAT
>DAOUGX010000342.1:0-2707 GCA_034428855.1 Anaerolineaceae bacterium
TTGAAAGACAAACCATAATCCTAAAACGATTGCGGCCGGGATCATAGTCATTCGTAGGAAGAAGCCGAGTGGAATGATGGTTAGAACCCTTGAGTTGGGATATAAAACCAAGTATGCTCCTAAGACAGCGGCGATAGCCCCACTGGCTCCAACAGTTGGTATTTGTGAGGTTGGATTGGTAAAAATATGCGCCAAAGAAGCGACCAATCCACCCACCAAATAGAACAGCAGATACCTGCCATGCCCCATACTGTCTTCAACATTGTCTCCAAATATCCACAGGTAGAGCATATTGCCGCCTAAATGAGCCAAACCAGCATGCATAAACATACTGGAAAAGATATCAGCAATGTCACCAAACCCTATCCCGTTCGAAAAACTGGCTGGAATCAGAGCAAATTGATAAACCAGGGCATCCTGGTTTGATCCTGCTAACCATTGCAAAATGAAAACGAATACATTTGCAGCAATCAATAGATAATTCACATACGGTACTCGGCGGGTAGGGATTTGGTCACGGATTGGAATCATTGCATCTCCACTTTAGATTTAACCAAAATAGGTCACATAAGGTCGTATTTAATTAAGATTATATGCTCAATTTGAAAGGAAATAAATAACCTGAATTGAGATGTCCGAAATTTGAGAGTCAGAGTTTGAATGAATTTCTCAAAATCAGGGAGATTGAATTGAGAGATTGGATCGATTATATCCAAATGTGGAATTTACCCAAATTTTTGGTAGATTTAGAATTTTCTTTGAATTCTTCACGAATGCTCGTTTGGAAAAAACATCAAAATCATTCTTTTCTATCTCTTTCAATATCTCCTGGTAAAGCTCAGCTGCAGCGGAAATTGCGAATCTGCCATCTTTATTTAATAAAGTGATACCAGGTAATGATTCAACATATAAGCGACGATTTCGATTAATTTGATAGCACATGAAATCCCGCCACTTGTTATTAACAACACCATTTGAGATGTCATCTTCCGTAATTCCAAATTTTTCTAATTCGTCTTTCGGAAGATATAATCTCCCTCTTTGCCAGTCTTCTCCGATAT
The DNA here is from genome assembly GCA_034428855.1 of Anaerolineaceae bacterium. Lineage (GTDB taxonomy): Bacteria > Chloroflexota > Anaerolineae > Anaerolineales > Anaerolineaceae > UBA6170. Next base: position 1,062 of record DAOUGX010000342.1, read on the forward strand.
CTCTTAAGATGTTGGTGAGTTGTAAAGCTACCCCTAACCTGATAGCATAGGGAAAGGCTTTATCATTTTCAAAACCTATGATGAACATTGACATTAAGCCCACCGTACTGGCTACCCCATAACAATACTGAGTTAATTCATCAAAATTTTCATATCGAGTTTTCGACAAATCCTGGGCAACTCCTTGAATCAATTGTTCACCATAATACTTTGGAATATTAAATCTCTTACGGGTATCAGCCCAGGCTAATGTTACCTCATCTTTTTGTTCTTCATGGGAGTTATGATTTTGATTTTTCCATAACTCTAAAGCAGACATAAGATCATGGTTCCCACAATCAACCAAATCATCCGTCACGCGGCAAAAAGCATAGAGTGCTCTGGCTGCCTCTCGTTTTTGGAAAGGCAATAATGATGAAGCCAGGAAAAATGTTTTGGAATTTATTTTAGTAATTTCAGCACATCGCATGTAAGCAGCATCAATTTTGTCTTGATTTGCTTTGATGAGGTAAAACTCATTTTTGGATCTTTTGATAGCTTCAAAAGCCAATTCGTTTAATGTTTTTTCCCAAGGATAAATTAACTCGCTCATACATAAAATGGTAATTTATAAAGCGTAATTATTCAATTGATTGTATAATGTTTGTATAATGATAAACAATTCTTAAAATCAAGATCAATAATTTTTGGATGGGTTAAGATTCTTCAAAGCAATTATTATTGGCTTTGAATCAGTGCAAAGATAATTGCAACAAAAAGACTTAATCCACCAATTGCAATCGCGATCATTGTAGAAATTTTTTGTCTCATTGTTCCTCCTATACCAAATCAAACCGCTCAGAATGAAAATCACCTGACCAGACCCCCAGATTATCAAGTGTCTTTTCTACCGCATTCATCATTGGACCTGGACCACAGATGAAAATTTCCATTCTGTTTCGTTGTTTAAAATCAGGTAAGGTCTTAAGTAAAATCGCCTGATTCACAAAACCAGTTTCACCGTTCCACTCCGCAGGTGGTTTTTCTATAACATGCACGATTTTAAGGTCCAATTTGTTCTTGAGTTCTTCCAATTCATCCCGAAAGGTAATTTGTTCCAATTCTTTATTTGCATAAATGAGCGTTAATTTCCGTTTATCCTGACGGTCAGCCAGTGTTCTGAGCATGCTCATGACAGGGGTGATTCCAACTCCACCAGAGATGAATACAAATTCTCTGGCATGTGGATGCCGATCAACAGAAAATGAACCAAAAGGGCCATCCACATAAACTTTTTCACCTACCTGAAGATCTTTAATGGTTTTAGTGAAATCACCCAGTTCCTTTATAGTAAAGGTTATCTTTTCCAGGTTTTCTGCACTGGATGAGATTGAAAAAGGGTGTTCAGCATCCGCGAATGGTGATTGTCTAACCGTGATCCAGGCAAATTGTCCAGGCTGAAATTTAAACCCAGGATGCCCGATTGGTTCCAGACTTAAACTCCAGGCATTACCAGGTTCTTGTTTGACTTCGATAACCTGGTAAGGATTTTTTAATAACATAATTGGTTTGATCAATCGGGTATATATCAACAATCCTACCCAGAATACTCCATAACCAACCCAAAGCGCTCTTTTCCAGGGCAAATCAACATAATGGCCAACCAG
>DAOUGX010000343.1:0-2728 GCA_034428855.1 Anaerolineaceae bacterium
AAAGGATTATTAATTGAGTTTCAAAACTTTTTCATTTCACCCGCAAATTAATGCGGGCATATTTACTGCCGGGTATAATACACCCACTCCAATTCAAACACAGGCAATTCCAGCCATTCAAAGTGGTAATGATGTTTTAGGGCTTGCCCAGACAGGCACTGGTAAAACAGCTGCTTTTGTATTACCAATATTGGATCGGTTATTAAAAGGTCCAAGAGGAAAGATTCGTGCTTTGATTCTTTCTCCAACCCGTGAACTGGCTGAGCAAACTTACCAGGCAATCAAACAACTTGGAAGCCAGACAGGTCTACGAAGTATGACAATCTATGGAGGTGTGAATGCCTCTACCCAGATTAGAACATTACGAGCCGGCATCGAAATTGTTGTGGCATGCCCCGGTCGATTATTAGACCTTCGACAACAAGGTGTAATTGATTTACGAAATATTGAAATACTAGTTCTGGATGAAGCAGACCAAATGTTTGATATGGGCTTTTTACCCTCGATTCGTAAAATTATTTCATACATCCCATCCAACCGGCAGACTTTATTATTTTCAGCAACCATGCCGACAGAAATCAGAAAATTAGCAACAGAGATGCTTGAAAATCCGGTAACATTTGAGATTCGTATCTCAAAACCAATTGAAACCATCAATCACGCCATCTATTCCATTGACCAATCACAGAAGTTAGACATGTTACTTCAACTGATGCCGGAACGTGGAAATGGTAAAATTCTGGTTTTTACTCGTACAAAACACCGCGCAAAAAAGCTGGCCATTCAATTATCACAAGCAGGATTTAAATCTACTTCTTTACAGGGTAACCTTTCGCAGGCGAAACGAGATGAAGCTATGAATGCTTTTCGGAAAGGTCACGTAAAGATTTTAGTTGCCACTGATATCGCAGCTCGTGGTATTGATGTTTCCCAGGTATCCCATGTCATCAATTTTGATATACCTGATACAGTCGAAGCGTACACACACAGAACTGGTCGTACTGGCAGAATGGAAAATCTGGGAACAGCTTTGACTTTTGTGACCAGAGAAGATTTTCAAATGGTACGATCGATTGAACGAGTCCTTGGGGAACGTCTTGAACATCGTGACACCAAAGGATTTGATTTATCCAGGAAGTCTGAAAATCAAAAAATCTTCAATCGAGAAGACCGACCCACAAAACAAAGAAATCATGCAAGACAGAACGCATTCAGTGTTGGTTATTAATGATAAAGGTGGTCAGGAGATTTTTTAATCCTGGCCACCTTTAATTATTGTTTTATTTGAAGTTAAACTGAAGTGTATGTGAAAGTCGCATATCCACCAGGAATAGTGAAACCCTGGGATGAATATAATTGGAATACAAAGGTGTGATCGCCATACCATTCTGAACCGAAAGCCCAAAAATTAAATTCAGCTTTTTCACCGGGGGGGACCGATTTAGAAATACTCGCTTCTAATTGGACAGTGGGCTCTCCTGTGTAACTGAAAAGTTTCACTGTTGTGCCTGCTTCCCAGGTAACCGTACCAGTATTCCGAAAGCCGAGAGCAATATTAAAGCTCTCATTGCCCACGTACTCCCTCTTATTTTCTGGATAAGACACGACATAAAGTAATAAAGCTGAATAGGCCGGTTGTTCGGTAGGCGTTTCAGTCGGTTGGGTTGTTTGTGTCGGAGTCTCAGTGGGTGGAACCAACGTTGCTGTCGGAGGAATCATGGTGGCAGTTGGCAGAAGTGTGGGGGATGGTTTTTGTGCAGCATCCTGAGTGTTTTGCGCGTTGACTGTTTCGACAACGGAAGCAACAATTGTGGACTGATCTTGTGTGGGATTCAATACTGAGTCCTGTGGAGTACATCCAGTAACTAAAAATGAAAAAACTAATAGTATTGCGAGGAAATTTGGTCTGATTTTCAATAATTTCATGAAGTTCTCCACCGTTAAAAGATAAAGTCGAATAATACCATAAATCCAGATACACCTCTTGGATCGGTTATGTCATTTTGAAAAAAAATCTGAGGAAACCAATTTCATCAAAGTTAGATATTCCATTCATCTGAAGATGATGAAGAATTAGAACGATCAATCTCAAACTTAATATCGTTTTGTAATAATTCTACAAAACGAAAAAAGTAATTGACCCGTTGTTTTGGAATTGGTTAATCTTGACTTGGCGTGAAAATATTATTGGCCGTATCCATAGCCAAAAATATATTTTTCCATACTCTGGATCTGGAGATCCTTTTCATCAATCGTAAACCGAACCACGTCTCCAATACTGATAATGCCAACCAATTTCTCATTCTCAACGACTGGCAAGTGGCGAATTCTGGTGCCGGACATAATAGCCATGCATTCGTCAATCGTTTCATCTGGTGATACAACAAACACATCTTTGGTCATTAATTCACTGATCGGCGTATCCAGACTTAATGAATGAGACTTTGCAACTTTACGGGCGAAATCACGTTCTGAAAATATTCCCGCAATTTTCTCATTTTCCTGAACAATAACAGCACCAATTCCTTTTTGAGCCATCAGTTCCAGAACTTGAATGAGTGGCATTTCTTTAGTTACAGAAAATACAACATGTCCTTTTGTCTGAAGAATTGAAGATACGAAATTCATGATTCCCTCCATTGATTGGGTTTACATTGCAATATCCAGGTTCGGATCAGGACGATATTTTGACTCAAACAAATTTGTTCACTGGAATGGAGAGTCGATT
>DAOUGX010000344.1:0-4286 GCA_034428855.1 Anaerolineaceae bacterium
TGGATGTTTTCTTGACGCCAGGACTGATGGGCTCTACAATTCAGCGATACCAATCGACAACGGAGAAAACATGAAAAATGCAATCCTGATCGGAACCCTCACCGCTATCCTGACTGGAATTCTGATCGCTACTCAGGCTACCTTCAGCAGCCGTGGGGGAAATATCATTGGCCCGCTTCGTACTGGAATACTTACCAATCTGGGTAGTGGATTGTTTGCTCTGATTTTTATGCTGGTTACGATCGTATGGCGTACCCTCGAATGGCGTAACATGCCCCAGGCTACCGTCTGGACATTATTATTTTCCGGCGGATTGGGTATTCTCATCGTGATTGGTGTTTCGTTTTCGTTACGCTACACAGGGGTCACGGCGGGTACGGCTGCGATTATTTTGGGGCAGTTGTTGATATCAACGATTGTGGATGCAACCGGATTATCAGGACAGATTCCCATTCCGATCACCTGGCAACGTGTGGCAGGATTGGTTGTGATGGGGTTGGCAGTATTTTTGCTGGTCCCGCGCAAATGATTATTTTCATCATCTGAACTGATCAGGTTTTTAGATTGTATTCTATGGTTATTATGATTAAATATAAACATGTTACCCACGTCTTTTGAAAAATTTCGCCTGGAGATTGTTGAACAGACCTGGCTGGGGAATGAACCACCACCATTTGATTTGTGTTCCCATGGCAGGCTCTGGCTGGAGGTAAATGGCCACATCATTCTGGATGGGCGTGAAATTTATGGAATCAGTGAAAGTGCCCTGGCATTACTGCGCACGCTGGACCATGATCACACCTCTCAAAAACCACTGGCGGAGAAATTAATCTTTCATGGTTGCGGCACTGTCCTGATGATGGGTTGCCCGATCGGAGTAAATTGGGCAGTGACCCACCAGAATAATCAGGTGATTGTCAGCCAGTTCAAACGCTGGGATTCACCAGATGAACACCATCCAAAAGAATTTCCCGGGTTGGAAGTAGTGCTTTCCTTTAAAGAATACCAACAACAGGTACTGGTATTTGCCGAAAAAGTACGTGATTTCTTTAAGAATGAGACCAAACAATTCTTTGACATCCAGGACCAATTGGCGTATGAACGCTTCTGGTCTGAATTTGAGATGCGGTTTAAGTTACATCAGATGAGCTCCTGAGTTGAAAAGTCGTTAAGTTCGTAAGTTCATGTGCTTATAAGCTAATCGATTATTCGGATGTTGGATTGAATCGATATTCCATATCTGTTTGACCAAGTGTGAAACGGACTATCTGAGGTTACAACCACAAATTTTTTTGTTACAATATTCAAACGGATAACCTCGTCTTGTGGAAACGGAGGAAATGATGAACTACATGGCGTTATTTATACTGGATGACCCCTCTTTGTTGGAGGATGTATTGAAAGTCTGGGCAACCGGTGGGATTCGTGGTGCGACCATCATGGAATCAACCGGATTGTATCGCCTGACGCGAAAGTTAATCCCGATGCGTTATTTATATACCAGCAAAGAAGCGAATGAAAAAGAAAATGTGACCCTGATTGCGATTGTGGACGATCAAGCGATGGCTGAGAAATGTCTGCAATTAACTGAGTCGGTGGTGGGTGATTTAAACCAACCCCATACCGGGGTTTTTGCTGCCTGGCCGCTCAGTCTGGTCAAAGGGCTTTCTTCTCACCAGATTGAAAAGGGCGAGTGAGTATGGTCTGGTTTCAATTCATATTGAGTGCAGCTGTCATCGTGGTTGCGGCATATTTCCTGGCCAAGTATGGCGATGTGATTGCCATCCGAACTGGGTTAGGTGGTATGTTTGTCGGTATCCTGTTGATGGCGGGCGCGACATCATTGCCTGAACTATTGACCTCATTGGAGGCGATTAAACAAAATTCTCCCAACATTGCAGCGGGGAATCTGATCGGTTCGAATGCTTTTAATATGTTGCTGTTGGCGATCGTTGATCTCTTGCATCGCAGTCAACGCATTTTACGCAAGGCAGCCATGCGTCATGCATTAACCGGAAGCCTGGCGATTTTTATGATCACCATGGTACTTTTTTTCATCTCTGGCAATATCGATATCCAAATTGGTTGGGTCGGATTGGATTCCATAATTATCATTGCCGGTTACATTTTTGCATTAAGACTCATCTCGGGGAATTCCAGGGCAGAACAAGTATTACCTGAAGAGGTTGCCGATGATATCCCTAAATTATGGGTAGGATTACTGGGATTTGGCCTGGCAGCCGGTGCATTAATCCTGATTACACCTTATATGGTGAGTGCCAGTGTTGGCATTGCAGAACTGACTGGTTTGGGAACTACCTTTATTGGCACAACGCTGGTAGCGTTGGTGACTTCCCTGCCGGAGACAGTCACCACCATTGCAGCTATTCGAATCGGTGCCAGTGATATGGCGATTGGCAATTTGTTTGGCAGCAATATGTTTAATATGTTTGCACTTGGATTAACTGATTTGTTCTACACCCAGGGGAGGTTTCTTAGCACAATTGATCCAGCCTTTATGCTGGCGGGTCTATTCGGATTACTGATGACAGTGGTAGGTTTGGTAGGCAACCTGGCAAAGTTAGAGAAACGGTTCTGGTTTATTGAGGTGGATTCCCTTTTACTCTTCATTTTATATTTCTCGGGGATGTGGCTGCTCTATCAACGTGGAATCAGTTGAATTTAAATCTTGACCACGATATTGACAATTCTTGGTACAATTAGCCATCGGGCGTGACATTGCAAGGAGGATTGGATGGATACCCCTGAGTGGTTGTTTCGTATTCGCAAAGACTTAGAAAAAATTACCGGTCAGATTGCCTGTGATATCTGGCCGACGCCAAAAGGTAAACCCTATTTCAATTATCGCCTGGAACATGTACGTCAGGTGGAACGCGATGCGCGTTGGCTTTTGCAGCAAGTAGGGGGTGACGAAGAGGTGGTATTGGCAGCGGTCTGGTTGCATGATCGTTTTCAGCCACAACTGGCAAAACCTGACCGGCATGCTTTGTTAGCGGCTAACTGGATCCGTGAAAATCTGGCAGAGACTGGTTTCCCCCAGGAAAAAATTAATCTGGTGGCTTATGTGGTGGCGATGCATTCGAGTGAACCACAATCATTACCGGAAGAAGATCATGATGCACGGGTTTTATGGGACGCTGACAAACTCACCAAATTGGGTCCACTCTCTTACACCAACATGATTGCAGTGATGCCGGCATATCCAGAGCACATTATGAGTTATGGCGAAATTGTCCGCATGGCGAAAGATGAACTGGCACGTCGCAAGGAACTGGTTGAATTATTCTACTTCCCGATCTCTCGTAAGCGCGCTGCTCAGCGCATTGCAGCCCAGGAAGCCTTTGTGAACCAGATGGGACGGGATATCGCCGGGGTTTTGTGAGTTTTTCTCACTCCCATTTAAGGATATTCTCTAAGAAGTAGGGCAGTTGTTTCTGCCACCAGGGCCAATCGTGATTGACATCAAAGCCCCAGTAATCAAACCAGGCAGGGATGTCTTTATCTTGTAATATTTGTTCCAGTTTACGGGTATCTTCCAGCATCTCTTCTTCCCAGGCACCCTGCCCGACAGAGATGATGATTTTACTCTGACGGTATTGGGCTAAGAACCATTCATCGGTCAGGTTTGGCAAATATGCCAGCGGAACATTGAAATAAACCAGCTGGTCCATGTAATCTCCGATGAACATGGAGAGTTGATAGAGACCGCTTAATGCAATCATGCCATTAAAAATATCTGGATGGCGAAAGAAAAAATTGCAGGCGTGATAAGCTCCCATGCTGGCACCTGTCACCAGAAATTTACTATCAAACCCATCTCCATGGTTGCGGATGAAGGGGGTAACTTCCTGAGTGATGTAGCGATCATATGCTTCGTGACGGATAACACGATCGGATGGAGGAGCACCCCAGTTGGCCCAGGATTGGCTATCCACCGAATCGACTGCAAAGACTTTGATGCGACCATTTTCTATGTATGGATAGATGGCGTGAATCATGCCGAAATTTTCAAAATCGAAGAAACGACCACTTTGGGCAGGAAAGACCAGCAATGGAACACCGGTATGGCCATATACCTTTAACTCCATATTCTGGTTCAGGTTAGGACTCCACCATTGATGGTATTCGATCTTCATGCCTGCTCCCCGATCTTCATGCCTGCTCCCCGATCAACGCTGCCAGAATCACTTTTTCGGCATTGAGGATATCTTTTAAATGAGGAGAGCGCAGAATATACCCATAATCACCCAAAGCATTGCGCAAAA
>DAOUGX010000345.1:0-1998 GCA_034428855.1 Anaerolineaceae bacterium
TGCTGCTATTCAAAAAATCTATCAAGTTAAGGATCGAGATCAAACCAAAGCTTTAGCAGTTCTGATTTCCAGCATTGAACAAGTAGAGTTAATATCAACCGGACTGAGTAAAAATGCTGAAATATTAGCCGATCGTTTTTGGCCAGGTGCTCTAACGATTGTTGTAGAGAAAAGACTGGATTTAAAGACACCTCTTTCTCAAGATAATTCGATTGGAATCCGAATTCCAAATGATAATTTTGTTAGAGAATTAGCGAAACATGTGGGTCCTTTAGCAACTACATCTGCAAATCGGTCTGGATACCCAAATACGATTAATATAAATGAAGTTAACGATCAAATTGGTGAGTTGGTCGATTTGATAATAGATGGGGGGGATTGTAATGGAAAAATCCCATCCACCGTGGTTGATTGCAGAAGAGAAGAATTAGTCATTCTCCGGGAAGGAGCAATTTCTAAACAAGATTTACTTTCCTCCTTTATAATTTAGAATTTTACTAATATGGAAATTACACAATCCTGAACAAAAGAAAAATTCAAAGCATGCTACAATAAATTATTAATGGATAAAAAAGATTCATCAACTAGTGAGAAATCTAAAAAGGAAATTACCAGTCAGGTTTATTTTCCTATTGCATTAGTCCTCATTTTATTTGTTGTATCCATTATTTTAATAATCAATGTTAGTGGGACAGGAAACTCATCAATTCAACAATGGGCTAATATCTCAATTATTATTCTTGTTATCCCTGTTTTGTTTCAGACTTTATTACTGATGGCTCTTGCGGTTTTAGTAATTCTTGGTCAAGGCAAACTAATCAAATGGATCCCAATTCATTTTGCTAATATTTATGTTTTTGTCATTAAGATATTTATTATCTTAATAAATGGTACGAATAGAATTATCAAACCAATAATCAATGTTAAAGTGATGTTGTATTCGGTTTCTACTTTTTTCAAGAAGGGTCAAAAATAAACTATCATGATTCAAACTAAATCCCCAAAATCAAAAATTCTTGTTATAGGTGGTCTCCTTGGACTTTTGAGTGGTGTGATTGCTGCATATTTGTTAATTCAACGATCTGAACAAAATGAAAGAGAATTGAGTATTAGTGCAGGTGATGGAGTGAAAGTTGGGTTGGGAGTTCTTGGTGTTCTTAAATTAATTTCTGATTTAGGTGAAAAACACTAGTACCTACTCTTTAGTTTTCATTCATGGTAACAATGGAACCTTCAGCACCGATCTTAAGATATATCATCGTTGGCAAGTTTACGAATGATTATCTTATTCTCCCAAACAACAAAAATTTCAATGATATTCCTGGGGGAAGTGCTTTTTATTCAGCAGCAGGCCTCGGGTTATGGGATAAAGATATCGGTCTACTAGGTATTGTGAATGAAGATTATCCATATGAATGGATTCAAGAAGCGAATAATAGAGGGATTGATATTCGTGGAATTCAAATAACATCCAATTACATAGATCAAAGAAATTTTATTGCTTATCCTTCCATTAATGATCCGGATTTTGGAAATCCTATTTTTCACTTTTCAAGAATTGGTGAACAATTCCCTAAGACTTTATTAGGATATGGTGGAAATTTAACTCCTAATCCACTAAAAAATGACTCAAAATCAATCATAAAAATTAAAGATATTCCATTCGATTATCTCGATGTTACTGCCGTTCACATCAGCGCACTGGATTATGCTTCCCAATCCAGATTGCCATCCTTTTTCAGGCAAGGACATGCTACTACCATAACGCTCAAAGCTGCTGATGATTATATGAATACCTTGTATGGAGATCTGGTGCCGACAATCTTAAAGGATATTACTGCGTTTATTTGTACTGAGAAGCAAATGAGGAATTTATTTTATGGAAAATCCTCAGATTTATGGGACATGGTGGCTGAATTGGATGTTTTTGGTTGTGAGATGATCATAATCATTACCGATCGAAATTATTTCCTTTTGTGGGATCGAACTTCCAGGAAG
>DAOUGX010000346.1:0-3728 GCA_034428855.1 Anaerolineaceae bacterium
TGTACTTCATCAGCCAAGCACCTTTCATGATGAAAGTGACAACGCCAGAAACTCGTTCGTTGATGTTCAGCCTAAATTTTGGACTGAGCACGCTGGCAGGCGCGGTGGGGAATCTGTTTGCCGGGCAAATGCCTGCCTGGTTTGGTGGTCTCTTGAAGGTACCGGCTACCAGCGCGGACGCATATCGCATGGTATTGCTGGTGAGCGTTGGCCTGGGGATCTTTGCCCTGATCCCAATCTTCATCCTGAAAGAACCTGTCAAAGAACAATCCATAAATCAGGTCAAACCCAATCAGTGGGTCTTGTTAAAAGAGACTATGCGACGCGGTTTCACCTGGAAAATGGTGCTGCCGGAAGCATTATTAGGATTTGGGGCAGCCATAACTATCCCCTATATGAATCTCTATTTTGTAGAGACATTTAATTTAAAAAGCAACATATTGGGAATGCTATTCAGTCTGAGTGCTTTACTGGTAGGAATTGGATCGATTGTTGGTCCACGACTGGTACAAAGGTTTAATAGCAAAATCAAGGTGGTCGTTTTAACCCAGGCCAGTAGCCTGATTTTCCTGTTAATCCTGGCTTTTTCTCCATTTGCCTGGCTGGCAGCCATAGGATTTTTATTGCGTGGTGTGTTAATGAACATGGCTGTGCCTTTATACAATGCATTTTGTATGGAAAATGTGACCGAGAATGAACAGGGGGTAGTTAACAGTCTGATCAGTAATTCCTGGACTGCTGGGTGGGCGATTGGCCCGTTTTTATCCGGGTTGATCCAGATCCGTTATGGATTTCAACCCTTATTCCTGGCAACAGCTTCCATTTACATGCTATCCATCCTTTCCACCTGGACATTTTTCCACCGTTATGAACAACGCAAACTAGTAGAAAATTTGGGGCTTGAAACAGGTATGTTGTAAATGAATTATGGTGATCATTCCAAACCAGTTATTCGGATAGGGGTGCTCGCCGATACACACATACCGGATCGGGTGGGGGATTTACATCCGGATATTATTCCTTTATTTCAAGAAGAAAAAGTTGATTTGATCGTGCATGCAGGAGATATAACCATTTCACCGGTTCTGGAAAAATTAGAAACTGTTGCTCCAGTGGAAGCAGTGCAGGGAAATCGGGATTGGTGGCAGTTAAGAAATATTTCTACACAAAAAGTTCTTAATATTAAGGAAGTAAAGGTACTCATTACCCATGGTCATGGGCATTTTTTCTCCTATCTGTGGGGTAAAATCCCATATCTTCTGGTCGGGTATGAATTATCCCAATATGTTCAAAAATTTTCCCAATGGAAACAGGAGTTTGATATCGTCATTTTCGGGCACTCACATCGTGCTGAAAACAGCTGGGTGGATGGCAGACTGTATTTCAACCCTGGTTCAGCATACGATCCTTTACCCAGCCATCGTGGTCCTTCGTTAGGTATTATTGAAATTGGTGAGGAGAAAAAAATTGAATCCAGGATCGTAAAATTAAGAGAATTACGCTGGAAATCTGGTAAATGGGTGGAAAAAAGCTTTAATAAGTAACTACTTTAGAAATTTGTTTCTTATTTTAAGAATTGGTTCTTGACCATACCATTGCCCTTTGCTATAATATCAGATTGCATTTTACCTTTAGAATGGGAGAATAGGCGGTTCTTCCATTATGGGTTGACATCGCCAGGAGATGAATATGTCATTTTTGCCAGTAAAATCTTACGGAAGAATTCCTGCAATCTTTGATTTGCCCCAATTGATTAAAGTTCAATTGGAATCGTTTCAACGTTTAAAAGATGAAATGTTGGGAGATTTATTTGACGAAATCTCTCCCATCGAATCTTACAACAAAGGAATGAGGTTATATTTTCCAAGCCGTAATCCAGATTTAAAACAGTGGGATCTCAAATACTGGTTTGAGCCACCCAAACATACAATTGATGAATGTGTTGACCGGGATTTAACCTATGCCAGTCCCTTAAAAGTTTCTGTTTTACTGGCGGGTCCCGATGTTTCTGAACCCATTAAAGAAGAAATTTTTCTGGGCGAATTTCCGGAAATGACCGAAAAAGGTACTTTTATCATTAACGGTACCGAGCGTGTGGTCGTATCGCAGCTGATTCGTTCTCCAGGTGTTTATTTTGAAGCACCAGTGGATCGAACTACCGGTCACCGTTTGGCAATGGCCAAATTAATCCCGGATCGCGGTGCCTGGATGGAGTTCGAAACTCGTAAGAACGATTACCTGATCCTGAAGTTCAATCGCAAACGCACTGTTCCGATCACAATCTTCCTGCGTGCATTAGCAGCTATCGATGATGGACTGGAAGATCGTCCTTTAAATCAAGGTTCAGATGAAGAGTTGATTGCTCTCTTCCAGGATGTGGACAATGATCCTGATCGTCTGTTCATTGCTAACACTATTCGACAGGAACCAGACTGGGATTTAAGCTCCGGTATTACGATTGCACAAGCAGCATTAATTGAATTCTTCAAACGAATGCGACCAGGCGACCCAGCCACGGTGGAAAACGCCAAAGAATTTCTCCAGGAACAAATCGTTGATCAGCGACATTATGATCTCGAACGTGTAGGCCGCTATAAACTTAATCAAAAATTGGATCTGACTGAGCATATTCAGATGTCTCATCGTACAGTGACTGCGTGGGATGTGGTTGCACTTGTTCGAAGACTGATCATGATTAATAATAATCAGGCTGACAAGGATGATATTGACCATTTAGGGAATCGCCGTGTAAAAACCGTAGGCGAATTAATTCAGAATAAACTGCGTGTTGGTTTACGCCGCATGGAACGTGTTATTAAGGAAAGAATGTCCATCCGTGACCAGGAACATGTTACTCCCACCAGTCTGGTAAATATCCGGCCTGTGGTAGCAGCTTTGCGTGAATTCTTTGGCTCCAGTCAGTTATCCCAGTTTATGGATCAAACCAATCCGCTGGCAGAATTACGACACAAACGTACGTTATCTGCTTTAGGCCCAGGTGGTTTACGCCGAGAACGTGCGGGCTTCGATGTGCGTGATGTGCACCACTCACATTATGGTCGAATTTGCCCCATCGAAACTCCTGAAGGTCCAAACATTGGTCTGATTGGCCGTATGGCCACATTTGCATTGGTGAATGAATATGGTTTTATCGAAACACCTTATCGCCGCGTGATTAAATATCTTGCCAGTGATGATACACAACTGCTCAATCGTGTGGTCAAAGAGACACTGGCTGATCCGGAAACTGGTGAAGCGATTGTCAGCGAAGGCGAACGCATTACCAAGCCTATGCTGGCTCAGATTAAGAAGATAAATCGTAAAAGCATTCCGGTGATTCCGTTTGTTTCCAAGCATGTAGATTATCTCTCTGCTGACGCAGAAGATAAATTCATCATCGCCCAGGCGAACACACCATTAAATGAATATTTTGAGTTTGATAGTGATCGCATTTCCAGCCGGCACTATTCGGACTTTATCATTTCCACGCCTGACAATATCAACTATATGGATGTAGCTCCCAATCAGGTTGTGGGTATCAGTGCATCCTTGATTCCATTCCTGGAGCATGATGATGCTAACCGCGCATTGATGGGTTCCAACATGCAGGCTCAGGCAGTCCCATTATTGAGACCTGACATTCCAACTGTATCCACCGGTATGGAACGCTTTGCCGCAAAGGATTCAGGTCAGGTATTAGTCGCTGAAGAAGATGGCGATGTGATCTC
>DAOUGX010000347.1:0-14506 GCA_034428855.1 Anaerolineaceae bacterium
AAGGCCGTTTTATTACCTTCGAATCTAAGAAACTGATGCGCCTGCTCATACAGGAACCAGCCGTAAGCGCTGTGCTCCTCGGATAATTTGATTTCGGTTTGAGGTGTTGAAACACCAAAACAATACTGTGGAATCACGTAAACATCCTCACCCCATAGAGGGCTGTCTTTAAATTCGGTTACAGGAACCGAATCTATAGTGTCCAAACGAATTAATTTAGCAGACGGTTCTATCCCCGTTTCCTCAAAGATCTCTCTTCTGGCTGCCTCCAGTGGGGTCTCATCATCCTCTCCGCCACCAGCGACCCCTTGCCAGAAACCTCCATCCACTCTCAGTAGCAAAGCAAATTCGAATTGATTTTGGAAATTTTTACGATATGGAAAGACTAAAACTTGAAAAGGGGCTCTTGGCATCAGAAAGGTCTTCCTTAAATTGAATTGGTCTTATCCTACGATGTAAAAACCACATTCATTATGCGGATCCTGGACACTTAATGGATCACGTTTGTCATTCAGAATTTCTTGTAACTTTGCTGCCCTCTCAGGGTAAATAATTGTCTTGACAGTCTCTTCTAATGCCGGAATTTCGATATGTTGATCAAAAGGTTTGCGTTTCAAACGATGTGGCAAAGCAAGTTGCGCTGCTACATGAATATCGCTGGGTTCCAAATGGGTGCGATTGTGGAAAACTGCATGGGCAATGGATGCTTTTTGAATGACCAGATCAGCCCGGTGTCCTTCGATTTTGAACTGGCTGGTGACTTCCGCAATCATTTCCAGATTCTCATGGGTAATTTTTACACGCGGCAGCAAATTCTGTGCCTGTAAAATCCGGTGAGATAATGTTTTTTCACAATTTTCCCAAATTTTCATAAAACGATGTGGATCTTGCTCAAATTCGAGCACCCTTTGTAAAATCAAGATTCTACGTTTAATTTCGGTGATACTTCTGATCGTGACCGATAATCCGAAACGATCGATTAATTGCGGTCTTAATGAACCCTCTTCCGGATTCATTGTTCCAATCAACATAAAACGAGCCGGATGTGAAAAAGAGATTCCCTCCCGTTCGATAATATTGATGCCCATTGCAGCTGTATCCAGCAGCACATCGACCACATGATCATCGAGCAAGTTAACTTCATCGATGTAGAGCAACCCACGATTCGCTTCAGCCAGAACGCCTGGTTCAAAAGCTCGCATGCCATACCGAATGGCCTTTTCGATATCCAAAGTGCCAACCACCCGATCTTCAGTCGCAGATATGGGTAAATTAACAAAAGGTGTTGCTTTTTCAGTTATTTCCGGTTTTTCACCAGCGATAAACCGCTGATGGCATTCACTACACCAGGTATGAGGGTATCGTGGATGACATCCAAAACGACAACCCTGAATCACTTGAATTTTGGGTAATAAAGCTGCCAATGCCCGAACTGCTGTTGATTTGGCTGTTCCTCTTTCTCCCTGGATTAATACGCCGCCAATTTTTGGATTAATCGCATTGAGCAACAGTGCCAACACCATTTCTTCCTGGCCAACGATTGCAGTGAATGGAAAAATAGCTCTTTCTGTTTTCTGGTTAATCATCATCTCCATTGTACATGATTTGAAACCTGATTCTTCAAAATTTTTTTCAATGCAAAGTAAGATTCCACTTTCCTTTCAAGTTCTGAAAGTTTCCTTGACAGTGGTTTTTGACTATGCTACATTAATTAACAATCATTATTTCCAATTGATCCCTCAAGGAGTATCACTTTGACAAAATCTAGAACTCAACTCATGGTAGAAAGGCTAAGAGAGCTTCAGGCATCCTCACCGGATATCGAAGCTTCTGCCATCGTCAGTGTGGATGGTTTGACCATTGCGTCCGCATTACCACAAGGGGTGGAGGAAGACCGGGTATCAGCCATGTCTGCCGCCATGCTTTCATTGGGTGAAAGAATTGCAACAGAGTTAGGTCGCGGCAATCTTGAACAGGTATACATCAAAGGCAAACAGGGGTATGTTGTTCTCATGTCTGTTGGAGAAGAAGCTGTATTAACCGCACTGGCACGCGAACAAGCGAAACTTGGCCTTATTTTCCTGGATATGCGCCGTGCTGCTGAAGACTTGACCAAGCTAATTTAGCTCTGGTTCTTTATGGATCCCATTCCAGTCAGCGGTCTTTATTATCCCAATAAAATTGCCAATATTGCACTCAAAGCGCTGGAGGATGTGATGGGGAAGAATGGCGTAAATGCCATTCTCAATCTCGCAAATCTGCAACACCTGATTGATAATTACCCACCACCGAACCTTAACCGCGAGTATGATTTTGCGTATTTTTCTGCCATTTGGGGAGCATTGGAGGAAATGTATGGCCCTCGTGGAGGACGTGGATTAGCGTTACGGGCAGGTCGAGCGACATTTGCGGAAGGGTTAAGGAATTTTGGAGCTTTAGCCGGTGCCGGTGACCTGGCATTTAAAGTATTGCCTTTACATACCAAGATTAAAATCGGCTTACCAGCCATGGCCAGAATATTTACACAAACCAGCGATCAGCTTTCCACAGTCGAAGAAAAACAGGACCATTTCATATATACCATTCATAAATGTCCGGTGTGTTATGGAAGACACATTGAAAAACCTGGCTGTCATATTGCTACCGGTTTAATCCAGGAAGGATTAAAATGGGTATCAGGCGGATATGAGTTCCGTGTGGTTGAAACCAGATGCATTGCTGCAGGCGACCCAGTATGTGATTTTATGATTATGAAAGAACCGGTAGGCTAAACCTTGGTAGTGACCCAGTCAAATGCATCTATCCTTATTATCGATGACGATCAGGAAATCGGCGAAATGCTGCATTCCTATTTTGAAGTTCAGGGGTACCAGGTATCAACCATGAACTGGGGAGAAGATGGGTTAACTGCTTGCATTGAAAAGATACCCGACGTGGTTTTATTGGATATCCGTATGCCGGATCTGGATGGATATGAAATCGTCACCCGGTTGAAAAAAAACCGGCGCACGCAATCGGTACCGATTATTTTCCTTACAGAAAAACGTCAGAGGGAAGATCGTTTACGCGGATTATCTATGCAGGTCGAAGATTACATAACCAAACCATTTGACATCCAGGAATTACGATTACGTGTCCGCAATGTATTGATGCGCTATCGTCGTAGTTCTTTAACCAACCCGATCACCGGATTGTCTGAAAAACAATTATTAATTGAAACGATCGAAGAAAAGCTTCAAAAAGGGAAATTTGGAATTATTCTGGTAAATATCCACAAATTGGATGATTTTCGAAACCAAAACGGCTTTGTGGCCGCTAATGAACTCCAGCGAAATATTGCCATGATTCTCAAAGAAACTTTTTCATCCAGTGAAGATCAGCCGTTTCTATCTCAATGGGGAAATTCAAATATGATCCTGCTCACCAAAGCTGAACTTTTGGATGCCAGTGAAAAATTAATTTATCAAACACTTTTTTCAAAACTGGATAAAATTTATCCTTGGAGAGAAAATCAAGCTGAAAGAATTGACCAGCAACTTGGAATCCGAATTTATAAAAAGAGCATTAATCCACAGTTTGAAAGCCTTCAAAAAATCATAATGGACATGGAACGCCTTTTTCAGTAGGTGAATTTGAAAACTACATTCGTCATACCAACATACAATGAAGCAGAAAATTTAACAAAACTTGTCAGTGCTGTGATGAATTTACCGGTTAGTGTAAATTTATTAATTGTTGATGATAACAGCCCGGATGGAAGCGGAGAAATTGCCGAGCAACTGAAACAGGCTTATCCGGGAAGAATTCAGGTAAAACATCGCAAAGGCAAGTTAGGGTTAGGTAGTGCTTACATTCAAGGGTTTCAACAGGCCATCACAGAAGGGGCTGACTTTATCGGCCAAATGGATGCGGATTTTTCGCATCCGATCGAAAAAATTCCTGTATTGATGGAAACTCTCTCATGTTGTGATTTTGTGATCGGTTCCCGATATGTTACGGGTGGAAAGCTGGATGATAACTGGCCATTCTGGAGAAAGTGGTTGTCTGGTTTCGGTAATTTTTATGCCCGAACAATCTTGGGGCTCAAAATTAAAGATGTGACCGGCGGTTTTCGGCTTTGGAAGAAACAAACCCTGGCTTCCATGCCTTTGGAACGAGTGAAATCCAATGGTTATATCTTTCAGGTAGAAATGTCGTATCTTGCTACTCTATTAGGTTTTCAATGTCAGGAAACACCGATTTATTTTGCTGATCGCCGCTGGGGGCAATCGAAAATGTCGTTACGTATTCAGCTGGAAGCAGCCTATCGTACCTGGTTATTAATAGGGTTGTATAACGATCTCAGGAATAAACGATCGATTTCATAGTGTGTCAGTACAAAAAACCAGAAGGTAATCCACACCCATCAACGAGCTAGGAGCTACGAGTTTCGAGTAGACTATAATATTCGGTCAACTTACGCCATTCATCCAGGTTGAGCGTCTCTGCCCTGCGGGTAGGGTCGATCTGATTTTCCACTAACATTTCTTCTACTCTGGACACCGGAAAATTAATACCCGCAGCTAATGACTTTCGCAACATTTTTCTTTTTTGTCCAAATCCTGCTTTTGACAGTTGGAAAAAAGCATCCATTAGATTTGGATCAATCACCGGCTCGTTATATAGATCCACCCGGATGACAGCAGAATCAACATTGGGTGCTGGATAAAATGCCCCAGCCGGGATTTTTGCCACAATTTTCGGTTTTCCATAAATCTGGACACTTAACGCCAGTAAACTCATATCCCCTGGTTGAGCGCAGATCCGTTGAGCTACTTCTTTCTGTATGGTCATCACAATCCGACGCGGTTTACGTTTAGCTTCCAGTAAATGCCGAAAGATGGCAGAAGTGATGTAGTAAGGGATATTGGCTACCACCAGGTAGTTATCAATGGAAACCAGCCGGGCTGGGTCTAATTTAAGAATATCTCCATACACCAGTTCTACATTCCCATGTGGACCCAGAACTGTCTCCAGAATTGGTATCAAATGGGAATCTAATTCAACTGCCACTACTTTGCGTGCTACATTCGCCAAAAAGCGGGTTAAGGAACCTAATCCCGCACCGATTTCCAACACCACGTCCACTGGCTCAACATCCGCGGCATCCACAACCTTTTCCAATGCTCCATTATCAACCAGAAAATTTTGCCCCAAGCTTTTTTTCGGGTTGAGTTCATTATCTCGCAGTAAATTGCGAATATTGAGTGGTGCAGGAATTATGGAAGGATCCATGGAATATTTTCCGGAACCGGAGTCAAGAAGTATGCTGTAACATTATGATACCAGGCGACATAATCATTATCAGAGTATGCCAGGTCAATCCAATATTTACCGGGCACACCACCACCAATATCTCCAATCACCCCAATGCCATAGCCGGGAACATACAATCGTTGTCCTACCATCAGGTTGTACCAGGCACGTGTGACTGCAATAACACCAAATTGGGCAGTCAATCCACTGGCAGTTCCAGAAGAACAATAATTTTCAATTCCTAAACGACAGGGGGAATAAGAGGTTGCGTACACATTCACCGCCCGCCAATATTCAATCGGACCATTCGGAGTATCCATCGTACGCACCACAACCTTGGTGCCCAACCCCGTTAATTGATCTTTTGGTTCTTTTGCCACCCAGGTAACTTCCTCCACCCGGTTCACTTCCTGATCATCTTCATATATGATGCGTGTTCTGGTCACTTCCACCCCAAATTCACCAGCCTGGACAACATCACGTTGATCCAGTTCCACTTCATCCGATTGTATGTAATCTACTGAAAAAGGAATATTCGTCTGGGAGAGAATAAATTCTTCCCGTACTCGTACCACTCGAATCTGTCCATCCGCTGGAATTGGAGAATTGGCTTCCGGAAGGCTGTAATCAGATCCTTGTAGTGAAATTCCTGCTTCCGTTAATGCTTCAGCGATGGTTTCAGCCGCGCTCATGATCCTGATCGTTTCATCTTTCAGATGAATATCCACTGGTTTTGCCCGTTGTATTTCAATCTCGAGATCGGTTTCCAATTTTGTTTCCAGTCCAATCGAAACCCGATCACCCTCTTCCAGTATTATTCCATTTTCAATGAGTGCCTGTTCCAGTGTTTCCGCACTGGAGAAAATCTGTTGGGACTGTCCAGAGTCATTGATTTGTATTTCAACTGCCTTTCTCAATTCCAACTGGTAATTCCCCTGGTACGGTAATGCATCAGACACATTTACTGGTTTTTCATTAAACAGGAGTTGGTCATGCTCACCCAGTGAAACACCAGCTTGTGTCAATAAATCTACCGGGTCTCTTTCGGCAGTATACAATTCAATTTTTTCATTATCTGGATACACCAAAATCTCAACTGGCCGAGCCAATTCGATTTCGATCTCATCTACCCCTAACAATAGACTGGATCCATCCGGAGTGACCTGATCAGCTTCTTCCAGCACAAAACCATCTTTTTCCAGAGCAGCTGATACTGTCCACGCATTGGTGTTGAGAAACTGCGTTTCATCATTAATGGTGACAGGGATACTTCTGGGTATGCTGACAAAACCAATTACAGCAGCGAGCACCAGCGCAATCCCAATAATTTGTAATTTTCGTTTGTTCATGGAAACGATTCTAACCGAAAATTAGAAAAAAATCAGGCGCCATTTCTGGCGCCTGTGTGCCGAGTCACAGAATCGAACTGTGGACACCACAATTTTCAGTCGTGTGCTCTACCAACTGAGCTAACTCGGCTAAGTGACCAAGATTCTAATCGTTGAACCGAAGAATGTCAAGCAAATCGGCATCTCAGAGAATTTTTATGGGACCATCTCAATTTCTTTACTGTTGATCCCAGAAATTTCTGATGCTTGCGTAATAAATGTTTGTTTGTTCGTATCCAGGTTTTCTACAACGAGCCGAAAATAAAAACCACCATCCGGCATGGTGTTATTCACGGATCGGACAATATTACCACCCGCCTCGGATATCAGCCCGGCTAACTTTGCGAGTACACCCGGACGATTGGCATAAGATCCGGATTGAATATTTATGGTTGTCCATTTCAATTCTGCTTTGGAAATACAATTATTATCCAAATCTTTCGCAATATCCACTAAACGAATCGCGCCACTTCCAATAGCAGCGTAGAGATCCTGCAAATTTGCTGCACTGGTTGTCTCCAATAATTGATTGATTCGATCGGGATATAATGCCTGCACATCTTCCAGAGCCAAAATTCCACGCTCATTTAAGATAGGTCGCAATTGTTGCTTTCCAGTCTCAGCTGCCCGCCGTAGATCTTCAATGGCTAAAACTGATCTTAAAATACGGGCTGTGGCTGGGTTGACAAACTTCAACCAACTGTTATCTGGTGGAATCCGGATTGTACTGGTGATAACCTCCACCAGATCACCGGGTTTGACTTTGTCCGATAACATCGCCAGGTTGCCATTCACTTTGACGCCACTGATTTTATCCAGAAGAAATTCTTGCTGAATAGCTGCGACAGCATCCAGTACCGATGATCCTTCCGGCAAAAAGCGAGCACCGCCCGTCGGAGTGAAAATCTCAACCGGGCGATACTCACTGATATCCTTGCCTTGTTTCAATGCGTAAATGACTCCCCAGGTATTTTCGCCTTCCATTTCTTCCGTGGCAATCGCCACTTCGATCGCTCCATATTCGGGTAACCAGACCGTGATCTGTAAAGCCCGATACCCATTTTGAGGATGGGCAATATAATCATCAAAACGATTTTGATCCAGATAGGGCCCAAAAAAGCGATTGACGTGCGCAAGTAAAGTATAGGCATGCATAGGATCAGGATCATCAAGCACCATGCGAAAACTGACCAGATCATTCAAAGCTTCAAACGAATCCATGGCAGATTTTCTCAGACGTGCCATGCGTCGTATTTTTTGCCAGGATTGCCAGTATCCATTCACAGTCAGGGATACTTTGCCACTTAAACCTGCTTTGTCCATTAAAGTTGCCAATTGATTGAGCATATTATTAACAAAACCCAGCTCCAGGCGTTTATCGCTATCAATCCGTTGACGAACGAATGCATAGGTATCTGGTTCTGCATGAGGAAAAGCCATATCTTCCAGCCAGCGCCGCCAGCGGTAACAATTCAAGATGCCTGCTAATTTCCCATAGGCACGAATTGCTTCACTGGCTTTGGAGTATCGTTTATGCTCAGGCATGTGTTCAAGTGTCAGGACATTATGACTTTTATCCGCCAGCTTAACCAGAAAAACACCAGGGTCTCGAAACCGGGCAATTTTTCGTAATGTTTCCAAATCACGTGAACTACCATCTCTTGGGTTACTGATTTTTGTCACGCCATCTACGATATGGGCGACCTCCATACCTAACATCCCCGGAAAACGGTTGCGAATTGCGTCCAGGCTACCTTCCTGGTCTTCAACACTGTCATGTAATAACGCTGCTATAGTCCAGGCTTCCACCCCGGCAAGCTGATCAATCAACCCTGCCACCCAGGCACAATGAGTCTCAAAATATGGTTCACCACTCATTCGTAATTGACCCTTGTGCAATTCTTTTCCCCATTCATAGGCATCTTTAACAGCTGGCGTACTGGGGATAAAATCACCAGGTGAAAATTCAGCATCAAAACTGGGACGAATTTCTTTTATGGCTTCAACTCGAACCATAGATTTCTCCTTAAACACCTACTCACTAGTATACCGAGATTTTTCTGATTCATGAATACTTATACATTGCATTACCTGATCTTAATTCACTCATTATTCGTGTGGCACCTTTATCCAGGTTTTTTCTTTCGCACTTTTCTGAATGGCTTCCATTACCAACATTCCATAATGACCGTCTTCAAATGTGGGGAAGTCAGGTTTTTTATTCAGATCACCAGCCCGAATGTATGCATAAATTCTGCGATATAACTCATTGAAAGCATCAACAGATGTATTATTCTTCTTTACCGGATCATTTACATTTTGATTTGCCAAATTCAAATCATTTCGTAAGTCAATATTCTCCTGGTCTCTGTTACCGATCCATAACTGCTGTGCTTCTTCCGAGTTCCATGCCAAGGATGATTTACTGCCATTGATTTCAATGACTAAATGATTCTTATGCCCCGCACACATCTGGGAGATATAAAAGACTCCTTGTACACCATTTTCAAAATGAATAAGAACGGAAGCAAAATCCTCTGTATCAATTTGAATTTCTTCTTTGACATCAATTTTATTTTTACGGATACGTCGATCGATAAAAGTTGAAAAATTCGCACACACTTCAAGAATACGGTATCCACAGAGAAAGGTCGCCAGATCGATCCAATGCGAACCAATATCCCCTACTGTCCTTAACTGCCCTGACACCTTTGGATCCAGACGCCAATTCCAATCCGTTGGATATAACAGCCAATCCTGAAGGTAAGATCCATGAATTAATCTGGGAGTACCCAAATCTCCATTTAGCAGCATCTCACGGGCTTTTTGTATCATCGGAGACATTCGATAATTGTAATTAACCGCCGTCACCAAACGATTCTTTTTCCCTAACGCCACCAATTCACCGGACTCCAAAGCATTCATTGCCAGTGGCTTTTCACAAACCACATGTTTTCCAGCTTCCAACGCTGCTTTTGCATGTGGATAATGTAAAACATTAGGAGTTGTCAGGTGGACAACTTGTATGTCTTCGTCTTCAATCATCTCATTAAACGAATGATAAGCTTTCGGTACTCTCAGGTCCTGGGCAGCTTGTTTTGACTTGCCGGGTGAACTACCCAATATTCCCGTAACCTCCACGCCATTCCAGCGTAATGCATTGCAATGAGTAACCCCCATATAACCTGTACCAACAATTCCTGCCCGTATTTTTTCCTTCAAATATTCTGCCATCCATTTTATCCTTCAGAGATTGATCATTAGACATTTATTGTAGCATTTCAAAAGATTCTGATATATTCATACAGGTGCAAATTAAATGACTAAAAATAAGTTAACCAATGAAAAAATATTAACAATGAAAACCCTTGCAATTTTTGAAAAACCATGTAAAATATCATTAATCAAACGCCTGGGTGCCCCCCTCACCTTGGCGTTTGATTGTTAACCAGGAGGATGGAATGGAAACTTTAAATCTTATCTTTTTATCTTTACACAACGTTACACGTTGGATTGTTTTGGTGCTGGGAATCGTTCTGATTGTCCGTTCTTTTTTGGGCTGGATGAAGAAGTGGGAGTATCAGGAACGCGATCGAAAATTGACCCCATTTTTTTCAGGTGTTTACGATTTGCAGATCCTGTTGGGAATTATCCTTTACTTTTCCAAAGGTTGGGGTGGCGTTTTAATGAATGCACCAGCTGACGTAATGAAAACAGCAAGTTTACGTTTTTTCGCCGTCGAACACTGGATGCTGATGATCGTATCAGCTGCCCTGATCCACATCGGATCAGCGCAGGTCAAGAAAGCGACTGAAAGTACTAAGAAATATAAACGCGCTGCGATCTGGTTCACGATTGCTTTATTATTAACCCTGGCATCGATTCCATGGCCTGGAATGTCCGCTGCCCGACCGTTGTTCCGGTTTTTTGGCGTTGAATTCTAATTATTGATACATGAAAAAAAACTCGGTGAAGTCTTTCGCCGAGTTTTTTTAATTGCCGCAGGATCAATTCAGAACTGACATCAGTTCATAGGTATGATTCAGTATCAAGTCCGCCCCTGCTCTTCTCAACTCTTTCTCTGTTCCAAACCCACATAATACTCCAACAGTTTGTGCACCAGCAGCTTTCCCAGCGCGAATATCCACTGTCGTATCGCCGACCATCAAACAGTTTTCCGGGCTTATTCCTTTATCTTTGGCTGCTTTGAAAATTGGATCGGGAAATGGTTTGGTATATGGAACCGTTTGAGCAGTGACCACTGATTTAAAATAATGATCAATTTCGAATTGACGCAAAAAATTCATTGTGCTGGTTTCATCTCTGGCGCTAACGATGGACAAAGGATATCGTTGATGAAAATAGCGGATCAGGTCCAATCCTTGTGGTACCAGCCAGAATTGTTTTGGTTTTTTCCCAGGGTTACGGTGGGCTACCCAGTTGTATAACCGTGCCATTTCATCGTCCAGTGTCAGTCGATCAAACAACTCATATACAACATTACCAGGCGACTCCAACGCCATAACCAACCAGCGTGCCAGCATACGGGTATCTTTTTTCGGTGAGATGACCTTTAGAAATGAAAATTTGGTGGAGAAATTATTTACCCACACATCATCTGTATCACTCAACGTACCATCGACGTCAAAACAAATGGCTTTGATTCGGTCAATATCCAGCGGCATATTCTGCGCCTACTTGAATGTGGAGAAATTATTGGCGAGTTGCTCCAGCAAAGTTGCGGTAGGGGCAACAATCCAGAGTACCTGGTTGCCTTGACGACTGATCAAAACCGAGTTCGCATCCATCGTCCAGACCAGACGCGTGTCTGACTCCTGATCTGCATTTCCCCATCGATTTTCAGCGTAATTGGTGAATGCCTCCCAGAACTCACCACTATCGGCTTGTGAATCCCATTCACTCAGATAAATCAATACATCCTGATCATTTTCAAATTGGTGATAAACCAGGTACAGATCTCCACCCCAGCCCTCAGTCGCTTTTGTCACGACTTCATCAGCCAAAGCCCAATCTTCTGATAATGGTTTCGCCATCATCAGGTAGGTGTACCATTCTCCCAGTGTATTGCGATCGATTTCTTCCCATCCAGTGCCTAATTCATTTGTGAAATCATCCAGCTCAATTTTGATTGGTTGATCATTCGGATACCGCTCAGGATGCAAAATTTGTTCGGTGGATATCGGTGGATTTCGGTATGCATTATCAACTGCTGCATAACCACCTTCCTCAAATAAGGCTGTCACAAATTCCAAGCCTTTGCTATAGGGGAAAATTAAATCTTCCTGTAGGAAAGCGGGTGTATTATCAAAAATAGGACTTGAATATTCCTGATAATATTCCAGAACTTCCTGTTTGTCTTTCAGACTGGAATATTCCAGGAACCATTGTGTTTCGGTAAAAGATGCATCTCCTTCGACGAGTGCTGTTACTGCTGCACAATACTCTGAATCCAACTCACAGTTCTCATCTTGCAGCTTTAAACCATCATTCAGGTCATATTGAGCATCCTGTAATGCATGGGTATATTCGTGCGCATAGGTCATTCGTTCCGGGCCAGCAAACGCTTCACCCTGTACAACAACCATTTCCTTGGTCTCGTCATCATAAAATCCTGCAATTTGTTCGCTATACAGTTCAACAAATAAATCGTACAGGTTATAGTCTCTGTCGATCAGGCCAAATAAATTGAGGATCAATGCATCCTGGCGAACATCCTCCTCTGTGTAATCCACAAAAAAATCTTCCATCACCCGCTGTCGCAATTGATCAGGCGATAGTGTTTTTCGGTCAAGATCATTTGCCACGGGTAAGCCACGAATTGTCTCCACCTCCTGCTCGATTTTTTGCATCTGTGCCAGAATATCCGCATCAATTCCCGATGAAGGTTCCATGGTTGGAGAAGGATTTGGAGATTCTCCCTGATCTGGATTGAGATCAATGGTTGGTAAGGTAAGTGGTTCCCGGGTGGGCATCTCCAACAATTCAGGAGCTTCGGTAATACTTCCGGTTGTTTCCTGAGCTTTGATAATTGAGAAAGCAACACCGGATGCAACCAGGAAAACACAGCAGCATAAAACTACCAGCGCTAAAACAACAATTACGATAATTCCAATATTTTTCTTTTCCATAACATTCCCTAATTTTGATTTACATAATTAATCGCATAATTTGCATCTTCGTACCCTGGTCGAGCTTCCAACGCTTTTAAGAATAACTCAATTGCACCGGCACTATTCCCTGCCCGATACAACCCCCACCCCTTCCATAATAAAGCCTCTTCCGAATTTGGGGTTCGCTCCAGTGCATAATCCACCAGTGCCATCAAATCTTCATTACGTAGCGAATGGAAATATGCCATGAAGGGGCTGAATTGATATCGTAACATTCTTTGTGGCCAGCCAATTTCACGTGCACGATCAAAAGCCAATGTGGCTTCCCGATACTCACTGAAATAAACAAGATTAGCCCCGAGATTAAACCAGGCATATACATTTTCAGGGTCTTCTTCAGTTTCCTGACGTGATTTCTCCAGGGCATGCTGGCGATTGGCATCCCGATCCCATTGTTCGCCCAAAATTGTTTTTACTGTTTCCTCCTGCCCAGGAAGAAAAATGATGGTGAATACATAATTAAAGGATTGCCACTGTTTTTTCAGGACATCATAATCCACCCATCGATCAGGACCATAATAGGAATCCTGTCCCAAAAAAGCTTTCAATGAGTCATCGTATCCATTTACCAGAAAATAATGACCAGCCCATTTGTCATCATTTGGCCAGTAGCTTTCATCAAATTTAAATGCTTCCTCAATCATTACAGGAATACCAGCTGCAATTAATTCTTTAAGCATATCCACATCACCACCGACGCGGTAAATGGTTTGTAACCATCCAGCATAATTGCGTACGTAATAATCCAATTCTTCCACATTCACATTGCGGTCCTGAGGAATTGGTTTAATTAAATCGGAGATTGTGTATTGATCCCCTTCCCAGCCATAAAAACGTAAATAAATTGCCAGAGTGGTGGGACCACAATTATTAATATCCTGTTTTTCCCATTCAGGGGATGTTAATATCACTTTACTGGGAATCGGCGTACTGGTCGGGGTTGGTAAAGCAGTTTCAATGATTACAGGCGTTTCTGTCGCAGTTGGTTGCGTGACCGTTATGGTGGCAGTGGGAAAAACTGCAATTGGAGTCTCTATCATTTCGGGTTCCAGCGATACTGCTGTGGGAATAGAACTGACCGGATTAATGATTCCCCGAATATATGTCTGGATAACCTCAATGCGCCATGAATTACGATAGGTATATCCAATCAAAATCGCAACCAGCACAATCGCAACAAGAATCATGCTGATTGCTAATGTATATATTTTTTTGGTTGTCCATTTTCTCATGGGCTCGATTCTAACAGTAATTTATGAAAAAATGAATTACTCTATCGAACCTATAAATTGCAACAGGAATGTATTGACCTCCTGAGACTGCTCATAGTGAGGCAGATGACCAGCTTCCTCAATAAATTGATAATCAATTTCTGGAATAACTTCCAGTAACTTCACAATCGCTTCATAGGAAATCGTGCGATCTTCCTTTCCCCAGATTAGCAAGGTTGGGAGTCCAGTCTCTGCCAGAGATTTATATTCTTCCAATGGGTCTGTTTTTACTAAATTCCTGATGGTGGACAATATGGCATTTTTGAATCCTTTATATTGGATTTGTTCACGATATTTTTCCACCCAACCTGGGAATTTTTCAGGATTATAAAAATCTTCTGGTTGCGAATTGGGCAGGCGA
>DAOUGX010000348.1:0-6795 GCA_034428855.1 Anaerolineaceae bacterium
TTATGCAAATCCCTAGGAAATTGAGGTCGATTCAAATGATTTTGTTTATGTTACC
Source organism: Anaerolineaceae bacterium (assembly GCA_034428855.1). Taxonomy (GTDB): domain Bacteria; phylum Chloroflexota; class Anaerolineae; order Anaerolineales; family Anaerolineaceae; genus UBA6170. Next base: position 56 of record DAOUGX010000348.1, read on the forward strand.
GGCTTGTATGTGCCTGACATTCAAAAATTCACCCATGAAGGAGAATTCCTGGGTTCCTTTGGACAACGTGGATATGGAGCAGGCGAATCGGGCGGCCGGCCTGATCTGGTCATCAGTCAGTCAGGTGTCATTTACATCGCTGATGTGAGTAATAAACGTGTTCAGGTGATTTCGCCATTCCAGAAAGAGGTTGATCCGGATTTTGGTCTGGTCAATAACGGTGGCTTTGAATCAGTACCAGAGGTCAAATCGGATCTGGATAGGAACGAGGTTTGGAATCCGGATGATCTGGCGACACCTTATGGAGCTTCCACTTTTGAAATACCAGAACTGAACCATTGGACTTACGGTGGCTCGCTGACCATATCCATCTCAGAAAATGCACAGCAAGGGATTTATGCACTCCAGTTAGGGGAACCGGTTGAGCCAGTAGCCCAAGGGGTGGGAGAGGCATGGGCGTACCAGGTGGTGTATATCAGACCGGAATGGTTCTACCCGGTCCTGTCGTTTAAATACAATCTGGTGGCGAATGATTCCATCAACTCTTCCAACTTCCTGGTTGAAATTCAGGATGGCGTGGGTTTGAATCATCTGGCAACCGTGGTGAAAGATGGGATTGATCCTGAAACAAAACAAGCATATCCGGATGCTGGTTTCGATGCAGGCTGGACGACAATCACCTATGATCTATCCGCATTCCGAGGTCAATCGGTCCGATTACTGTTTTCCAACCGCAATGAATTACCGGTTTCGACTGGCATCTGGACTTATCTGGATGATGTGAAGTTAACGGATGAAACCGAGAGGATATTTATGCCGGTGGTGAGTAGGTAATAAAAAGATTTTCATGCTTTTTTTATTTAGAATTTGACTGAAACAATATTGATCCCACCGATGGCTTGCACGCCTAAGCTATCGGTGGATTGTGTTAAATGCTTGAGAACGTTTAGAAAACCTATCTGGATTGGTTGCCAGGGGGGTAAGTAAAATGTTTTTTGATGAATTGAATAAAGCACGTGAAAGGAAAAAGAAGAGTAGAACTATGATTACAGGAGATTGCCTGGATACCCAAGGGTACAGGTATGGACTATGATTTCAATGATACTCAATCGGAAAAATGATGGGTTTTATTTACTGATTTAACCAAGCATAACGAGTATGGATATACTCCAGCCATTCAGTCATTTCAGGTAGTTGTTCTTGAGGTAATTATCCAAACAAATCTTAGATATAAACACTTCGGAAACGATTTTCATCCTAGACCAATTTGCCCCAGATCTGAGTTGGCGAGCTGCCGAGATGCTGCAAAGCAGAAGAAGTGACTTTACGGAAATCCAGGTTATGGGCCGGGATGATGTGCATGAGACTGACAATATCGGCTCCCATTTCCTTGGCTTTCTCCATCTCGTGAGCGAGATATTATGTAACCGTGGGGGTATGGAAGTAATGTGCGGTTAGAAAGTAATATGCAAGTCTTGGTATTAGCCCTGCCTCTTCTTACCTAACCTGAGAGGAGTGGCGCAAATAATAAAAATCCACCCATCTAATTGGAGTATTTAGATTAAAAAAGTATTGAATTATGAATATTAATTTCGTATAATAATAATCTAAAAGATAAAATTCATCCAAATTAGATGAACATCGCAGCACTGCATCCTCAAATTATAGGTTGCGGTTTTTTATTTTTAATTCATTCATTATTTACCCCTTGCCCATCAATGAAGAAATTTTTAAAAATGAAAAAATGATATTGGATTAAATTTTGACTTTTCAGCAAGGAGACAACCTGATGATTAAGCTTCGAAGCGTGGTTTTCATTATATTAATGTCCTTATTATTCCAATTTGTTCCAGCAAGGGTCGTTATCGCTGAACCCACAACTGAATTTTTTGCAGCACCATCACAAATCATGTCTGGTGGTGAGGTGATGTTTTCCGGTCTTGGTTTCACCCCCGATTCGAGTGTGGATTTATACCTGCAGACAGTACCCAGTCAATACATTGGTTCGTTGGCAACCAGTTCCACCGGGCAATTCAGCGGAGCTTTTCCGTTACCGGTTGTGGATCCGGGAATTTACGATGTGATGGCTGCTCCTAACGATGTAACCACCAGCCTGACAGTTATACCAGGCATGTCGATTGATCTGCAACCTAACAGTGGTCCACCAGGAACTATCACCCATTTTACCGTAAGCAACCTGCTTGCAGGTCAATTACGCTTGGATTATGATGGTATCCCGGTTTTTGGTCCAGTGGATGTGCAGGCTGGAGTATTTGAGGGAGATTTTCAAATCCCGGCTGATCGTCCCATTAGCTTTCCTCAGGATGTTGCCCTGACGGCTTTCAATCTGATTGGCAATCAGGTCATGGGTAGCATACTTACTTTTTTTCTGGCTGAATCCCCATTGCCTGTCACATACGAGATCCAGGTGAATGATTATCCTCAGGATCCAGTTTCTCCTGGATATCCTTTCACCCTGCAAGGGACGATTACACCTCCTCCCCTCGGTCAACTTAATTTATTTGATCTAAAAGTACTGTGGAAATCAGGTTCTGGACAAATAGTGCCCATTACGGTTGGAACCCCCCAGCTATTTTCAGATGGATCCTTCAGTATTACCGGGAAAGCGCCTTCATTATTAGGAGGTGACCCTCTTCTACCCAGTGCTGAGAGTGGTGGTCAGGTGGGAGTGGTATTGATCAATAAACAAAATGGGACAAACACAAATTTGCAGGTCGTCCCATGGCTGGATCCGCCTCATCCAGTATTTAAGGTGAAGGTGGTGGATGAGAATAGCAATCCGATCCAGGGAGCAATTGTGGATGTGCGCGCTTTTTTTGACATTCCAGGAAAAGAATTGGGTGGGGAAACAAACACTGGATCTGTTATGAAGAACCAACTTGATAACCTGGGAACTCACCCAAACCAGATAACCAGCTTCATTGGTCAGACCAGCACGAGTGAATCCGATCCATTCACGTGCGAGACAACTAACACATATGGGCGCACAAACAGCGACGGCATTTTTGAAGTGAAAATTGACCCCGAGATGTTGGCAATGATGGGTAAGAAAATTTTTTTGGGGAATTTACCTGAACCCACCTATACCGAAGTTCCCCTTGAATTTGTTTTTCCGTTATATGTTAATGCAACTTTCCAGGGTTTTGGAAATAATGGATTGCCTGAACCTTACGAATTGGATATACGTTTTAGTGGATTAACCCATCTTTTTTATAATGCAATAACAAATCAATCTTTGAATACCAACCCCCTTGTCGTCAGTTTGAAATCGCTGCCTGCTGGCACGAAAATTAAAGCACCTATCGTTCCAAAGTTAAAACCGCACCTGCTTACAATTGATGCTGCCCCGGTTGTAGGTGGTTTTAAAAATTATGTCGGAACCGGTATTCCGATGATCGCCTTCGGAAATTTTTATTCATTTCCTGTTTCACAATTCCCGAATGCCTTGTTCTCAGGAGATGGTGCCATAGACGTTGAATTCCAATATGACCCGGCGCTTTTTGGTGCATTGGATGAGAGCAAAGCCAAATTCACGATTGAAGGACAGGTCTATCCATTTGTTAATAAAGGCAAAAAGTTGGGCCAGGCTGGATGTGAAGCATTGGTGTATAAGGCTACTGTTCCGCAAGAAAAAATGATCCGCATGCTGCCGGGCAGCCACACTGGTCTGATTGAGATCAGTGATCTGGCTGTGGTCCCTAATATAACAAAATATTTTGTCCAACTTAACTTCGTGCCTGCACCTACCTGGATTCTTGACGACAAATATAAAGTGCGATCGATATTTATTTATGGCGGTACGGTGAGCATGATTGGCTACCAGTTTCCTGTGGGTGATCCCGAATCAAACTCCAACCTTGATACCAATGTCCCCAAAATAGGTCCAATGGAAAATAATGTAAATTTTAATGATGCTGTACGTCAATTCCTTTACCCGGATCATACGACCGGTATTACATATGATGGCGAGGTAAATTCATCGGTTCTGGATGAATCCGTATGGCCTCCAACGAAATATAAAAGCAATGTAGCTGGAGGCGTTGAAATTATAATTCCCGAAAAGACGATTACAGTGCTGGACACTGGAAAGATTCCACTGTATCGACACGTAATGGGGATTCCACCGATCGCCGGGGCAACTCTTGGAGCCGATATGTGGTTTGATGCAACCTTAACGACCAGTGGGTTGATTAAATTTTTACCTGGTGGCGGGACTTCGACCAACATGCTGGTTTTCCCTAAAGCTACGGTTGGTGTGGATGCTTTTATAGACCTAAGTGTTTTGTTTGGGTTGATCAGTGCAAATGCACACGCACTTCCAAATATTGGTCTTGGTATGCCAGTTTATTTTGTCAATGGCAATTTGGCAGACTCAAAGAAATGTTTTCTTTACAAATTAGATATTTCCTGGTCTGCAAAAGCAGGTATTTGTCCATTTTGTCTAAAAAAATCTGGTGTAGAACCAATATTTAATGGGTCAAACCCTGATCCCTGTTCTGTACCCACGACCGCAAATGTACTGCTGGACCAGAAATTAGTCACCGTCGAATCACCTCCACCACCTGCTGCTTCTCCTGCTTTAGCTGTGGATGGGTTTGGTCATACTTTGATTGTATGGTCTGATGAAAATAATAATATTCAATCCACATTGCGTTCCGGAGGGCAAAAGGTGGGTGATTTCCAGGTCAGTTCCAGCATGGGTGGAATCGACCCACAGGTCGCATTTTATGCGCCAAACAAGGCTGTGGCAGTCTGGACAGAGAGTAGCCTGGCTTCAGCTGCTGAATCTGAAGCAGCTACCCTGGAGCAAATTATTCAAGCTCAATATTTAAAATACTCCTTGTGGAATGGCTCTGGCTGGAGTGTGCCAGAAAATCTGACTTTGCCTGCAGACAGTAATGGGGAGGGGAAAGTTGTACTGGCTGGTTGTATAAATACGCAGGCAGGTTGTTCAGCGAATGGTGAAGTCACGGCGGTATGGGTGCGTAATGCAGTTGCAAATATGACCGACCGTCAATTCCACCTATACTACTCCGTTTTTAATGGTGTCAATTGGGGTTCGGTCACCGCGGTCGACCCTTCCAGTAATGGAACAGATACAGAGTCCAGTGTAGCCTATTCAAATTCTGGAACTGCTGATGTTGTTTGGGTACGAGATGCAGACCGAGACTTGAGCACAGTAGATGATCGTCAAATTTACCACCGTAAGCTATCTGGAGTGAGCCCAGTCAATGTCGTAAATGACTTACCCTCTGCAGCTGTGGAACCTTCATTGATCTTTAATCCATCAGGAGAGATGATCGTGGCATTTACAGTAGCCATTGACCCTCAAGCGCTGGTGGGTAATCAACGTCAATTACATGCAGCAAAACAAACCTGTGGGGAAACAGGTTGTACCTGGTCTTACGCTGGACTGATCGATGCAAATGGTCGACCTATTCATGCGGAGACACCAAGCGTTACCTTAAATGCGAATGGTCAGGCACAAATCACCTATCGTGCGGTGGGATTTGGGGCTGCCTATCCTGGAGGTCCAACAGTAATGTCAGGTGATCCTTTAGGGACAATTCTTGGAACTGGTGAAATCGCCCAGGCATTTGTTAGCTTCTCTGGCAATATAGCAATCATGATTTCTCCAAGTTATCAGAATCATGGGGGAAAGACAGTCTGGCAACCAAAAGCAGTTTTTGATACATTGTTCAATCAAACCTATGCGGTCAGTTCAATAGGCAGTACTCCGGTATATTCCCAACAAATGATGGAATCACTGGAATTAATGGGATATGATAGTTCGGCTTTGGATGGGACTTCATCTCCCCTGGCGTTCTCAGTAAGTGGTGATTTTGCTGATTTTTCAGTTTCATCGGTGAGTTTGAACACAACTTTCCTGCAGGATAGTAACAACCTGCTAACTGTGCTGGTAGCAATTTCGAACAATGGGCCACTTTTTGCCAGTGATGTTGACAGTGGTCAGTTGGAAATCGTTCTTACCTGGGATGCACCAGCGGGATCTGGAGAATATGCAGGAAGCTTTGTGATACCAATCCCTATCGAAGCGGGGGGATCGGTTTTGGCTGAATTCTCCATTGCTGACGATTCACTGATTTTACCCGCAGCGGCTAATCTCCCGCATGTGTTGTATGTTCAGGTAAATCAGAACCAACTCATCCCCGAGAGCAATTTTGAAAATAATACCTGGTCATCACTGATTGGTGGCTTACCTGTCCCCCAAGGGTTGACAGGTGTGGCCCAACCGGGAGATTCTTCCGTTTTTCTAAATTGGGAACCAGTTGAAAATGATGCGGTGGTTGGTTATCGAGTTTACCGATCATCCGATGGCAGGTTTTTTGAACCTGTTGGCAGTAGTTTTGGGTATGGATTTGTAGACTTAACAGCTGTGATTGGTCAATCATATCAGTACAAGTTGGCATCTTACTCAGCTGATGGGTTTGAATCGGAATTAAGTGATCCCATACAGGTAGTCATTGAAAACTTCTACTCAATATTCCTGCCATTAACTATGCGTTGATTTGATGAATTCATGCGAATAAACGATCATAGGCTCTGTTATAATCCAATCCATGATCGTAATCTCCGACATGATGGGCACACTCACCACCGGCTCTCCAATTCTGGGGCTGCTGGATTGGATCAAGGCGCACCAGAGTAAAACGCAAGCGCGCTGGTTGCTGGCTTCGATGATGCCGGGCTATCTGTTG
>DAOUGX010000349.1:0-6476 GCA_034428855.1 Anaerolineaceae bacterium
GCCGACTTACTGGAAGTGATGGAAGAGAGTGTCCGCAACCGTCGCTTCGGAAAAGTGATTCGTTTGATTGTCGATAAAAAAATGCCAATCCATGTCCAGGAATTATTAGCCCAAAACCTTGATATGGACAATCGTGATATTTATGCACTTGACTCTCCCATGAATATGCACAGTCTGTTTGATTTGTATGCGTTGGACTTACCACATCTCAAATATCGTCCCTTTATACAATCCTTTCCGGAACGACTTCGCCATAAAGATGGTTTTGAAGGACAATCGATTTTCAGTACCATTCGTGCTCATGATATTCTTTTCCATCATCCCTATGATTCCTTCCTGCCCGTGGTTGATTTTCTACGAGCTGCAGCGCGCGATCCAAATGTGTTAACCATAAAAATGACACTTTACCGGGTCGGTAAAAATTCTCCCATTGTCAAAACCCTGTTGGAAGCCCGTCGCGATCATGGCAAACAGGTTGCCGTTCTGGTCGAATTAAAAGCACGGTTCGATGAAGAAAGCAATATTGGTTGGGCGCGAATGCTCGAGCAGGAAGGTGTGCATGTTACCTATGGATTGGTAGGACTTAAGACTCACTGCAAAATAGCTTTGGTGGTGCGCAAAGAAGGAGAAAACATCCGCCGCTACATGCACCTGGGAACAGGAAATTATCATCATGTCACCGCGAATCTATATGAAGATGCTGGACTGTTCACTGCAGATCCGGATATCGGTGCTGATGCAAGCGATTTATTTAATTACCTGACCGGCTATTCTGCAAAAAAGGAATATCGAAAGCTATTAATTGCTCCTATTAATTTACGCCAGCGCTTTGAGCAGATGATTGATCGTGAAATTGCTGTCCATAAAAAGAAGAAAAATGGTCATTTGATCTTTAAGATGAATTCTCTCGTCGATCCGGTGATCATCAAAAAACTTTACCAGGCTTCTCAAGTGGGGGTCAAAGTGGATCTGATCATTCGGGGAATTTGCAGTCTGAGGCCGGGGATTAAAGGCTTAAGTGAGAATATTCGTGTCGTCAGTATATTAGGTCGTTTTTTGGAGCATAGTCGCATATATTATTTTCACAATGATGATGAAGAGGAAATCTATCTGGGAAGTGCCGATTTAATGCCCCGAAATCTCAATCAACGCGTTGAAATACTTTTCCCGGTTGAGGATAAAGTATTGATACGCCAGATTCGCAAAAATATTCTGGAATTGTATTTATCCGATAATGTAAAAGCCCGTGTGATGAAATCGGATGGAAATTACACACGTCTAAAACCTAACACTCCCCGTAATGCAAAAAATGCCCAAAATATTTTCGTTGAACGGGCAAACCGAAAGAACCAAACGACACAATAAAAGAGAGATTAATTATGACAGATACTCCAATCCCCGCACAATATCAGCCAGCTTCGGATCGGTATCAATCTATTGATTATCGCCGATGCGGCAGAAGCGGAATCCAGCTGCCTGTAATCTCGCTTGGATTATGGCATAATTTTGGTGGCGTTGATCCAGTAGAAAATGGACGTGCAATGCTGCGTACTGCATTCGATCTTGGAATCACCCATTTCGATCTGGCAAATAATTATGGACCTCCTCCCGGAAGTGCTGAAGAAACATTCGGAAGAATTTTCGCCGCGGATTTTCGCCCTCATCGGGATGAATTGATCATTTCCAGTAAAGCTGGTTTTGAAATGTGGCCAGGACCGTATGGTGAATGGGGATCCAGAAAATATTTAGTCGCCAGTCTCGATCAAAGTTTGAAGCGCATGGGGCTTGATTATGTTGATATCTTTTATCATCATCGACCCGACCCGGACACTCCTCTTGAAGAAACCATGGCTGCGCTGGATTTTATTGTACGTAGTGGTAGAGCCCTTTATGTCGGTATTTCCAACTATCGTCCGAAAGAAGCCCGCATAGCTATTCAGATTTTACGCCAATTGGGAACACCCTGCCTGATCCATCAGCCTAATTACAGTATGTTTGATCGATGGATTGAAAACGAGTTGTTAAACGTACTGGATGAAGAAGGAGTGGGTTGTATCGTATTTTCGCCATTAGCACAGGGAATATTGACCAGCAAATACCTGAATGGTATGCCCAGTGATTCACGCGCCATCAAATCGGGTGTCTTTCTTAAACCAGAACAAATATCGGATTCCCAGCTAGAAAAAGTGAGAAGATTAAATGCAATTGCCACTGAAATCCATCTCAGCATGGCGCAACTCGCAATTAAGTGGACATTGCGAAATAGAATTGTTACCTCTGCGCTTATCGGTGCATCCCGACCAGCGCAGATTCAGGAAATTGTTTCTGGAGTGATGAAACCAGCCATTCCCGCCGATGTGCTTGAAAAAATTGAGCAGATCCTCTGAGTAGAAAATTGCAAACAATACAAGATATTACCAATTATCTGGAAATCAACCCATTATTGGGAACTGCTGGGATGCCATCCCCTGATCAACTGGCATTAATCGCAATTGACGGATATCAGATGATCATTAATCTGGCTCTGAACGAATCGCCCGGTGCCATCCTCGATGAAGCTGAATTAGTTTCCCATCTTGGAATGCGTTTTGTTCACATTCCTGTAATCTGGGAATCACCTCAAATAGAAGATTTCAAAAAATTCGCGTTCGCCATGGAACAGGCTAAAAATCTTAAGGTTTTCGTCCATTGCGTCCTGAACATGCGCGTCTCTGTCTTTGTTTTCCTGTATCGGGTGATTTACAAAAAAGAAGATCCTGATAGTGCCTATCAAGACCTTCTAAAGGTTTGGGAACCGGACCAGATATGGGGAGATTTTATCAACAAAGTTCTTACTCATCAGTTGAATGGTTCTCCATAAATTTTTTCATTATTCATTTTGATCTGGTTGTTCAGCTTTCCAGTAAATTCCATTTTCACGTTTCATTAAACCGGTATCAATCATCGATCGCCTCAATTGGGCGTAATCTTCGTGAAATCTCTCCAGGATTTGATTTACTTCTTTTTCCTGGTACTGCTTTCCATCTTCAAATTCCGGCAAAATATAACTGAGAATGGCTTTCAATTTCTTCAATTGTCCAGGTATAGCTTTCAAGCTTCCATCTGGATTGGTAAAATTCTTTACTACTTTCTGATCAAATGCATCCATGTCGACCTCTTTAACAAATATTGGTAACTGTTCAGGAGTTAATAACTCCTTTGACAACGACTCAAGCTTTTTTGCGTTGAGTTGATAAATATTGTAATAACCCTCGGCTCTTGCCGATACCAGACCGGCTTTGTTCAAACGCGCCAAATGATGTGAAACTGTTGAGGAAGCAATATTCAGCATGTCCGCAATCTGTTCCACTGAAAGGTCTTGCTGGGCGAGCAATCCAATAATCTTCAAGCGGTTCGGGTCAGCCAGGGCTTTAAAAAAATTTAAGAGTTCTTCAATTTTTTCTTCATTTTTCATAAAACTATCCTTATAAATTTATTTCGATGATCATCGATTTAATTTTATACAATTAAATAAATTTGTCAAGAGGAACTTTTTAAATTGATAAAATCTATTGAAATTAATAGTTCAAATGAAAGAAATTATGCACTTTGAATCGCAGCGCAGAGGACCGCAACAGCCTCTGAAATCTCTTCTTTGGTCGTTTCTCTGCCCACTGAAATTCGTAAAGTTCCCTGTGCCCACTCTGCTGGCACCTGCATGGCTTTAAGAACCGCGGAAATGGTCACTGAATCCGCATGACAGGCCGATCCCGCCGAAATAGCCACCTGTTGATTAATCCTGGTTAACAATGTGTGAGCTTCAATTCCAAGAATTCCAATGCTGAGGGTGTTGGGTAACCGCTGGGTTGGATGTCCATTGAGTCTTATTTTTTCTTTTCCCAACGCTTTCTGCAAGGATGTAAATAGAAATTCTCTCATATCAAACAAATGGTTTTGAATGATTCCTATATCTCTTTTTGCTACCTCACAGGCTTTACCCAGACCAACGATTTCCAGTAAATTCTCCGTCCCGGGCCGTCTCCCGCTTTCATGCCCTGCCCCAAACATGAGGTTCTTCAACAGTATTCCATCCCGGACATACAGAGCTCCGACTCCTTTTGGTGCATAGAGCTTATGGCCAGCCATGGATAATAGATCTACACCAAGGTCGTTGACAAGTACCGGGATTTTTCCAACTGATTGGGCTGCATCAGTATGAAAAACAATCCCGTATGATTTGGCTATTTCAGAGATTTCCTGGACAGGCTGCAGGCTACCTACTTCATTGTTCGCATGCATGATGGTGATCATTAAGGTGTCAGGTCGTATGGCATTCTTGAGCTCCTGTGGATTTACCTGTCCAAACTCATTCACATCCAGAACAGTTAATTGAAAGCCATTCTGTTCAAGATCCCGACACACTTCCATTACAGCCGGATGTTCAACTGCAGATGTGATAATGTGTTTTCCCTTTTCCTTGTTCGCCATGCAATATCCACGGATAGCATGATTATTGGCTTCGGTGCCGCCACTTGTGAATATAATTTCCGATGGACGAGCACCAATGAGCTCAGCGACCTGTTTTCGGGCCAGGTCAATCGCCAGTTTTGCCTGAATACCAAATAAGTGGCTGCTGGACGGGTTTCCAAATTGCTCATATAAATAAGGCAGCATGGCGTCAGCTACTTCTTTTGCTATCGGTGTTGTGGCATTGTAGTCCAGGTAGATGGGTCGCATTCTATCCTCCAGGAAAAGATCACTTATCTTAGAAATAACCATTTTTCTGCGTCAGCCAGGCTTTCAAAGAAACCAATTTCATAGCTACGTCGATGTTCAGACATTAATTCCTGAAAGCGTTCACTTTTAATTTTCGAAAAATCAACGATAAAGGCTGTTTTAACCTGATATGTTGAAAGTTTCAAAAAAATCTTTCCTAACAGCCCTGATTTCAGATCAAAAAAATCTGGATGCAACTCAGTTGAATAAACCACCAGTCCGCTCAAATTATTTCCATAAAAATTGGAAAGTAAATCCAAGACATCCCTTTCAGAGTAAATAACACCTGAACCAGGTTGGCAGATTAAATAATCTCCATTTTGAGTATGAATGATGATCGCGTTCATTTTTTTGACCTTTCTGCAACTTTCCTGACGTATTAAGTAAAATACGCTATCTGATCATCATAAAATATTGAAATCAGGTTGCAAACTGCCATGGGCATAGTTTTTTCTCTAGCCAATCGACCACAAAATACAATCCAAACCCCAAAATACTCATTGCCACCACGCCTGCATACATAGCGGGGTAATCAAATAAATTCGAGCCTTTTAAATATATGTAATACCCCAATCCTTTTTGGGTGGCAAACAGCTCAGCTACATATAAAACTGCTACAGCCGTACCAACCGATTGCCGTAATGCGGTCAGGATACCAGGGATACTGGCGGGTAAATACACAAATCGGAATAAAGCCCGTCTTCCCGCACCCAAACTTCGCACACTTTGAATTAATTCCGGACGAATAGCAGTGGCCTGATCTCTCACTAATACCAGAATTTGGAAAAACAGGATTAAAAAAATCATGAAGATTTTTGATACATCTCCAATTCCCAAAAAAAGTACCACAATCGGTAACAATACCACTTTCGGGATTGGATAAAGGAGATAAATAAGGGGTGCGAACAATTTATTGAGGGGTTGAGACTGGCCTAACATCAATCCCAAAGGAGATGCGAAAACAATAGCCAATAAAGTGCTGGCAAACACCCGCCAAAAACTGGCCAGAAAATGTCCGGGTAAGTCTTTCCCTAATTCACGGACGAGTGCCTGACCTACCTCCCAGGGTGAAGGTAAAATTGCCAAATTAACCAACCAGGCCAATACCTGCCAGAGCAGAATGAGTATGAGCAACGCTGATAAAACTGACTTGGTACGCATTACTTTGAAATCTGCTCCCTCAATAATTGGCATAATTGTAAATAATCTGGATCCAGGCGGACATCGGAGAAACCGAAACTTTTATTTTCGATCGCATTTGCAGTTAAATTGGGTGGCGTAGTTAGCAGCAGAATCTTTTGCCCAAGTATGGCAGCTTCTTCTATTAAGTGTGTCACCGTGATCATCGTCAGATGATGTTGTTGCCATAGTTCAATCATTAAATTTTGTAAACCTTCACGCGTTGGAGCGTCCAGAGATGAAAAAGGTTCATCCATTAATAACACATCGGGTTGCAATACCAGCGTTCTGGCGATCGCACAGCGTTGCCGTTGCCCCCCAGAGAGTTGCCCGGGAAATTTATCTGCCTGTTCATATAAACCTAACCGATCCAGCCAGAAAGAAATATCATTTTCTTTCACTTTTACATCCTGCGGAGCATGTTTTCCATCCGGACCATAAAATCGGCGGATATCCAGGCCCAACCGCACGTTGTCTCGAACGGTCGCCCAGGGCAACAAACCATAATCCTGGATGATCAGACCCGTCTGTGGTCGTGGACG
>DAOUGX010000350.1:0-7861 GCA_034428855.1 Anaerolineaceae bacterium
GTCAGAGCAAAACGGAAACTGGCTTTTAAAGCCCGGGCTGCCTGGGTTTGTTTGGCTGCGGGATTTTTGATATTTTGAGCTTCATCCAGAATGACACCATGCCAATGGATGGTTTGCAATTCTTCCAGATCCTGGCGAACCAATGGATAACTGGTGATAAAAAGTTCTATTTCTTTGGCTTTTTGAATTAATTCGTGATTACGGAACCGGGTGGGTCCCTGATGTTTATAAATCTTCAAATCCGGTGCGAATCGGCGTGTCTCGCGTTGCCAGTTAGTAACAACAGAAGTCGGACAGATTAACAAGACCGGACCCGGTAATTTGCCTGCATTGTTCTCTTTTTCGTGTGCCAGTAATGCCAATGCCTGAATTGTCTTGCCAAGACCCATATCATCCGCCAGGATGGCGCCTAACCCCCAACGCTGGAAGAAAGACATCCAGGAGAAACCATACGTCTGATATGGACGTAATTTTCCTCGTAAAGTCTGAGGTTGTGGCAGGATGATCATCTTTTCATGACCTTCCAGCCCATCCAACCATTCCTGCACCCAACCTTCTGCTACCACACCATCGATCGGCAATCCCTCTGCTCCAGCCTGTCCTCCCAGGACATACTGGGCAGCTTGAACTAAACCCATCTGCCCGGTGTGACCTTCCGTAGCCCAAAAACGTTTGGCTGCCTGAACCTGTTCACTATCCAGCTGTACCCATTTGCCATTTAATTGGACCAAAGGCTCATTCAGAGAGGTTAAAGCCTCAAATTCTGCACGAGAGAGCCTGGTTTCACCTAAAGACAACTCCCAACGATAATTCACCAATGCATTCAGATTCAGATTACCAGCTTTTGCCCGAACGGTCGTCTGAGTTGTTGTGGGAGACAACTGTAGACGAACGCCTAAACGGGCTCCGCTGGTATCCCACCATTCGGGGGCAATGATTCCAAAACCAGCTTCTTCCAGGATGGGTGTTGTGTTCCGTAAAAATTGATAAGCCTCATGGGTATTAATTTTTACGTCCGAAGGATACCGATTCTTCAAACTTTCAGTAATCGGTTCAAAGTGACGGGTGGTGTACCCTAAGCCCATCAGAAGTTTTTCCTGAGGTAACTCACAGCGTTTGCCATTGACCACCAGGGCAGTGGTACGAGTATTCCATACCTGATCGGCTGAGATTAGAAGATCAGGGTCGTCGCGGGATTGCAGCAAATATTGAATTTGCCAGTTTGGATCATCCAGTGAGGAGACCTGGTCTTCCGGTGAGACCAATCGAAAAGCAACCCGGAAATAATTGTCTCCGGCTGCCTGGAGATTACGCATCCAGGCGCGGACACTGCTGAAGAGTGCGGTTGCCTGAACAGCGGAAATTTTGATGGTAGCGTCGGGCGTGAAAAGTGACTTCACCCAGGATTCAAATGGAGTAGGATTTTCGGGTATGAGACGGATCGCCTCGGAACTTCCACCCCAGGATCGGGCGAGCGCATCACACATTGTGTTTAAGAAGCTATCCAGCAAGGCCCGTGCGGGGGGTAAAGACCCCGGATAGATACGGTCACCATGCAAGGATTCAGCCCGACAAATGGGAGGTATAGCATTGACTAATTTTGCAATTCGAGGGCCATCATTTTTACCATCCAATATTGGTTGCCAGCGAGCATGAAAAGTGTCTTTGGCAGGCGTGATTGGCACCATAATTGGCATCATTTTTTGTTCGGATAGAATTTCCAAAGCCAGGCTACACACATTTTGCCAATAAATAGCATCCTGACCCAGGATAAAGTCACTGAATGGGCTTTCTTCCGGCAAATTGATTAAGACACTGAAAGCTGAGGTGGCTGGCAACCATAACCCATCAATTCGCCATGGGGCGAGAAAAGGTTCGGTTTCAAGGTCTAATTCCCAAACATGTGTTAAAGCAGGTGAAGGCAATGGCCCGGTACGGGTAGAAGGCATGTGTAGAGTGATCAGGTTGGGTTTGGCACTTTCCAATGGAGTTCCCAATCCAATTCGATCCAGAATTAGTTCTGGCATCAACGCATATGGATGTTCTTGCGGTTTTGGTGATTCGGGGATTTCTCCATCAAAATAAGGAGGAGCTGGGCTCTCATCGGTCTCAGCCCAAAATAAAATTCCACCCGGATCTGAAGGTTTTCGTGGCGGTTGCCAATGTGTATGGATTACCCACATAATTTTAGATTAAAAATCTATTGTCCTTTCTCGCTGATGATCGCTGATTAATGACGAGACGAATCCCATATATCGATTGAAATCCATTCATTAAACCAATCATCAATTTGAAAAATAAAAGAAAAGCATACGTAGATAGGCTATCTGCATAAATCAATAAAAAAATTAAGTATAAAAAATTGCTGTTTTGTAACGATTAATAATGATTTTCCTCAATAATCCCCGCAGTTACATCAGTGGTTATGTCAACCTATTCAGGGGATTAATGACCCTGGAATTTGTTGATTTCTCTGGAGAAATTGCTTGTGAGCAGGAAATGGGAGCCTGAACACCTGATCAGATAACCGATTAAATGTACTGCTTATCAGCGTTGCTGATGATTAATTCTACCATGATTTTATTATTGTCAAGGGATCAGACCCGCATATATCTTCCAAACACGAGGTATTCATTTCGATACGGTGTAGAGCCAGCGTTGCAAAACAAATCGACACATGTGTTTGATAATTTTTGCTCATGGGCATTTTTGTAAACTTCTTCGCTTTCCCAGGTGGTGATTATTTGCCAGAGTTTTGGTTCCGCTTGACATTGGATGAGTAAAGAGGAGATGATCCCTTTGGGAGCCGATTTGATGGCACGTTCATAGGATTTTTCCAGCGTTCGCCAATTTTCTTCGGCAACCCGTCCTGATAAAATAGTGACGAACATTTGTACTCCCTTCCCTATACAAGCTTTTCAATCGATCGATTGAAAAGCCATTTAAACATATAATACACATTTTCCCCCTGTTTTTAAAGTGTCAAATTGAACTACTCGATTTTTCCTGTCTGAATTACCTTTTTCACTTCTGCGATGGCTTTGGTGATCTCAATGTCTCTGGGGCAAGCTTCGGTGCAGTTAAAGGCAGTTCGGCAACGCCAGACACCACTATCCTCATTAAGGGTCTCAAGCCTTTCAACAGCGGCTGTATCACGGCTATCAAATATAAACCGGTGAGCATTTACGATGGCTGCTGGTCCGACATATTTCCCATTAGCCCAAAATGAAGGGCAGGAGGTGGTACAGGCAGCACATAAAATGCATTTTGTTGTATCATCAAATCTTTCCCGTTGAGCAGGGCTCTGAAGACGCTCTTTTCCATCCTCTGGAATTGGATCATCATTCACAAAAAAAGGCATCACTGAACGATAATGTTCAAAGAATGGTTCCATATCGACAATTAAATCCCTTAAGACTTTGAGCCCAAGGATAGGTTCCACGGTAATTTGAGTGCTTTTCAAGTCTTTTACCAGTACTTTACAGGCTAACATGTTGCGACCATTGATGCGCATAGCATCAGATCCACAAACACCATGAGCACAGGATCGCCGGTAACCCAAGCCAGGATCAGCATCTGCTCGCACCTGTTCCAGCACATCCAGAACCCGGTCATTGGGGTTTACTTCCATATCATACGTGTCATAATGTGGTTTTTTGCCTGTATGTGGCAGGTATCGGAATACTTTAAGTTTAATCTGCATAAGGTTCTCCTTACGGGTGCTTACCTATATATGTCGTGATAGAACTAGTATTTTCTCTCTTTTGGTTCAAAGCGAGTGATGGTGACGGGTTTATAACCCAAGCGAACCTGTTCTTTATCCAGCCAGGCTAAAGTATGCTTCATCCATTCCTGATCATTCCGTTTGGGATAATCTTCACGGGCATGCGCGCCACGGCTTTCTGTTCGTGCACGCGCGGATTCAGCAGTTACCAATGCTAAATCAAGCATATTTCCCAACTCCCAGGTATTGAGTAATTCCATGTTGTAGATAGAACTGGAATCCTGGGTACGAACTTCCTTGAATCTCAAACGTAATTCCTTGATTTTTTCAACCGCGGTTACCAAACCTTCTTCGGTTCGAAACACGCCGACATGGTCCATCATCACTGTGCGCATCTCTTTTCCGATGAGTGCTGCTTTTTCTTTCCCACTGCCGTTGTGTAATGTCTGGATTTGCTCCAGTGTATAATCAGTAACATCATCAGGTAAGGAAGGCATGTTCACCGCATTGGCATATTCTGCTGCTTTCATGCCAGCATATTTTCCAAACACGACCAGATCCACCAGCGAATTCGTTCCCAGGCGATTCGCCCCATGAACAGAAACACAGGCACATTCTCCCGCTGCGTACAGGCCGGGTAAAGTGGTTCCTTGATCGTCCACAACCACCTCGCCAAACTTGTTGGTAGGAATACCACCCATGGCATAATGGGCAGTCGGTTGAACAGGCATGGGATCCTTCACTGGATCAACACCCAGATAGGTGCGACAAAAATCGGTGATATCGGGTATTTTACTGGTGATCTCTTCCGCTGTAACCTGGTAAGGACTTCCATCCGGACGTGTGCGACCATCCAGTGCAGCGAATTTATTAATCACATCCGGACGGGAGTCCAGATACACATAATTCTTGCCATCAATTCCATTTCCTTCTTTCACTTCCAGATAAATGGCTCGGCTGACAACATCCCGGGAGGCAAGATCTTTAATGGAGGGAGCATAACGTTCCATAAACCGTTCGCCTTTTCCATTGATCAGAATTCCACCTTCTCCACGTACCGCTTCGGTAATTAAAATACCAAGTTTGATAATGCCAGTGGGATGAAATTGAAAGAATTCCATATCCTGCATGGGAATTCCTCGACGTGCCAGAACAGCAGCCCCATCCCCGGTGTAAGCATATGCATTGGAAGTGATTTCCCAGATACGGCCATGTCCGCCGGTAGCAAAGACCACCGCTTTGGCATGGAAGATGTGCAATTCTCCGGTAGCTAATTCTAAGGCTACCACACCGGCTGTTTTACCATCTTTGATTATTAAATCCAGCACATGAAATTCGTTAAAGAACTTGGTGTCATTTTTTACACATTGTTGAAAAAGGGTTTGTAAAATCATATGTCCGGTGCGGTCAGCTGCATAACAGGAACGTCGCACAGATTTACCTGTTTCATTATTGGTGT
Organism: Anaerolineaceae bacterium; assembly: GCA_034428855.1. Taxonomy (GTDB): domain Bacteria; phylum Chloroflexota; class Anaerolineae; order Anaerolineales; family Anaerolineaceae; genus UBA6170. Next base: position 5,184 of record DAOUGX010000350.1, read on the forward strand.
GGCCACCGAATGGACGCTGGGCGATTCTACCATCCGGTGTACGGGAGAAAGGCAACCCGAAATGTTCAAGATCGTAAACAGCCTGAACTGCCTGCTCACACATAAATTCGATGGCATCCTGATCTCCCAGGTAGTCACTGCCTTTTACTGTATCAAAGGCATGCCACTCCCACCGATCTTCTTCCAGATTACCAAGTGCTGCACCAATCCCACCCTGGGCAGCGCCGGTATGTGAACGGACCGGATAAAGTTTACTGACCACTGCGGTTTTGGCATTTTGAGATGCGTAAAGCGCAGCCATTAAACCGGCGCCACCTCCGCCAACAATAACCACATCATAAGTATGTGTTTGAGTCATGAACCCTCCTCAGGAGATTGGACGAACGCCACCGATCAACGCGATAGCACCTATACCTGTAACAATGAGCCAAAAAAGGAATAATCCCCAATGCATGATGTTTCTGCCCTTTGCAGAGTGTATAAAATCATTCAGCACCTGCCGGATTCCATTAACACCATGAGCAAAAGCAAAAGCCAATAATAAGGCATCATAAATGCGCCAGCCAATACTGGCCCAGCGCATAGCCACATAATCTAAATCAATTCGATGCACCCCGACAATAACATCCTGAAGGATTAAATGGCCAAATACCAGCGGAATTAACAAAACAGCACTATAACGCATAAACATCCAGGATTTGGTTTCAAAATTTGGTTTTGGCTTGGGTATGGTTCTTGTGTTTGTTGTCATCTTATCCTCCTACCCACCAAACCAACCAAAATTATGATAAAGCATGTTGTACAGCATGATAGCAGACGCTGGTATCCACATCAATAAAGTGATCAACAGCGTTATCTTGGTCGAAAAACGTTGTTTGGGAATACTCCATAATCGCGGGGCAATCAGGTCAAAAAATGCCACTCTCAGGCCGTTTACACCATGAAAGAAAACACAAAAGACTAATCCAACCTCCGCAATTCCAAAAATGGTGGATCGATACAAATCGATGGCATGCTGGTACAGCTGAGGGAAAAAGTAGACAAAAGATGTATCCAGGATGTGGATGGTCAGAAATAGTGCGGTTCCCAGACCGGTGATGCGATGTAATAGGAAACTGTAATGCCCTTCTCGTCCACGATAACTGGTATAACCAGCCACCGTGGTTTTAATATTAGACATTGTTGACCTCCTTTATTGATTTGGACTGATTAATTGTAGCAATTATCGAATAAAAACAAAACAGATTTAGAGAGTAGTTTTTTTACCAGGATGAATTTGAAATGTGCTCTACGGTATAATTAATTTACAAGGCAGAGGGGTAACCTTGTTCATATTACTAAAGGGAGATGATGATCAAATGTCCAAATCCAGTCAGTTTTCACGGTGGAGTCGATTTGTTTTGTTGCTTTTCGTGCTTACAATGATGCTGAGTGCCTGTTCCCCAAAACCGACCGAAAAATACACACTCAAATTTGCTGTGTTACCTATTCTTGATTCACTTCCGATGTACGTAGCCTTACAGGAAGGTATTTTTGAAAAATATAACCTGGATGTTGAATTGGTTCCGGTCAGTTCTGGACCGGAACGAGATCAACTGATTGCTGCCAACCAAATTGATGGGATGATCAACGAAGTCTTGACAACCATCCTTAATAACCGAACCAGCAAAAATGTGGTGATAGTTCGCTTTGCCAGAGCTGCCACAAAGGAAATTCCTCTGTTTAGCATTGTTGCCTCTGCCCAAAGTGGAATCACAAGTGTGGAACAACTGAAAGGTGTGAAAATTGGTATTTCTGAAGGTACCGTGATTGCTTATTTAACAGACCGCATGTTACAACAGGAAGGATTCAGTGAAGAGGATATCGTCACTGTGGCTGTTCCGAAAATTCCGGACCGGGTAACCTTGCTCAGTAATGGCGAACTGGATGCGGGTACCATGCCGGAACCAGTGGCTTCTTTGCTGGCATTGCAAGGGGCAACCGTGGTTCTGGCTGATAATAAATACCCCGAATACTCTCACAGTACGATTGCTTTCAGAAATGATTATGTTGAAAGTAACCCGGAAGCTGTAAAAGCCTTCCTGGCAGCCATCGAAGAAGCGGTCACAACCATTAATGCTGATCCAGCCAAATGGGAAGCTACTTTGGTAGACAATAACATCCTTCCTCCTCCCTTACAGGGAAAATTTCAGGTACCCACATTTGTCACTGCCGGGGTTCCCAGCCAGGAGCAATTCGCGGATGTGCTAAACTGGGCAAAAGATAACGAATTAATTGTTGAGGATGTCGCATACGATCAGTGTATCAGTGCGGAATATTTACCATAAATCGGATTAGATAATTAACACATGATAGAAGTCCGGAATCTTACTTTTGAATATGCGACCAATCAACCGGTTTTCTGTGATTTTGATTGGTCGGTCAGTAAAGGTGAATCCTGGACGATATTAGGACCCTCAGGATGTGGTAAAAGCACCCTTTTATCTCTGGTAGCAGGTTTACGACAACCCATAAACGGAGAAATACAGGTGGATGGAAAAATTCTCACGCGTCCACGACCACAGACGGGTCTGATCATCCAGGATTATGGTTTGTTGCCCTGGGCGACCGTTCGAGACAACGTGCGGTTGGGCCTGGATATCCGCCGATTTTATGGTCCGGATGGAAAACATGCTCCG
>DAOUGX010000351.1:0-6400 GCA_034428855.1 Anaerolineaceae bacterium
GGGGGATTTCTATGCAAGCCATTTGTTGAAATTGATCATAACTGTGATATAGAACTGGAAAACCTGTTAAATCGGAAAATTTAGAGAGGTATACGCTTAAAAGGGAATGACAATCCTGTTGAATCTGAGTCCAGTCATTGTCCTGAAGAAACCGGATGGCTGCCGGAACACTCAGATAAGCAGCCGGGTCATGTGTGCCTGTCCAGGTGAGCAAATCCAGAAAACGGGAACCTGAGGACTTCGACGGATCGGTCTGATATCCCCAGCTTACAATCAACGGTTCAACTAAATTCTGCATGGCAGGTGCAGCATATAAAAATCCAGTCCCTTTGGGAGAAAGCATCCACTTGTGGCAATTACCGGTGTAAAAATCAGCTCTTAATGGATCCAGATGCAACGGAATTTGACCAGGTGCATGAGCACCATCGATTAATGTCAAAATTCCATGTTCACAGGCACGTTGGCAGATTGCTTCCACCGGGAGGCGCAAAGCGGTAGGTGAGGAGATATGAGAAAGGAAGATTAATCTCGTCCGTTTGGTGACTCCTTGCCAGAACAGATCCACCATTTCCTGGTCTGAGACGGAAGGATAGGGCAGCGATTGACAAAGATAGCGAGCCCCCTGTTTTTGGCAAATGAAATTCCAGGTGTAATCACAGGCGCCATATTCATGATCGCTACTCAGAATTTCATCTCCTGGTTGTAAATCCAATGAACGTGCAACGAGATTGACCCCGTAGGTTGCATTCGGTACAAATACCAGATTGTCAGGCAGCGTCCTCAGAAATTCGGCCAATGGTTCGATGGCAGCACGAATTAACTTGTGGTATTCCCTACCTAAAAATTGAACCGGTTGTTCCTCTAATTTACGTTGCCATTGTTGATATTGTTCAAATACAGGTTTGGGACAGGCTCCAAAGGAACCATGGTTTAAAAAATGTAGCTGGTGGTCAAATGAAAACATCGACTTAAAGTCAGTATGCATGGATTTTATTATATGGTTTCCTTGGTGAATTTAGTTACCTGTAAAAGGCCAAAAAACGGGTAATAAGAGTAGTACCACGACAAATAATAATATGGTTAATGGAAGTCCAACTTTGAAAAAATCTCGGAATCGATAACCACCTGGACCTAGCATCAAAATATTTACGGGATGGCCCAGTGGTGTCACAAACGCCATGGATGTTGCCAGGGCGACACCCATAGCCAGAGAGCGGGGATCTACCCCCATCTGGACGGCTGTCTGAATGGCGATTGGTGCAATCACCGCTGAAACAGCTGCTCCTTTGATGACTTGTGATAACAGGACAGTCAGGGTGAGTAGTCCGAGTAGCAGTGCTTGTGGTCCATATGAACCCAGTGCAGAAGTTAATGCATTCGCAAAAATAGCTGTAGCTCCTGTTTTGGTCATTGCCATACCCAGGGGTAACATGCCAGCGATCAGAAAAACAATACGCCAGTCCACCACCCGATAGACCTGTTCCATGGTGATCACATTTAAAATAACCAGTAATAAAGCCCCTGTTAACATGACTTCACCAACCGAGAAAATACCAGTAGCTGCTATGATCACTGTCAGAATAAAAATACTCAAGACGAGAGGTGCTTTATGAGCAAGTTTCTTCGGTTTGGTTTCATCGGCTGATAACACTATTAAATCAGTAGATAATCTTAACGTTGTCAGGCGATCGCGGGGACCTTGCAGAAGCAGGGCATCACCGAAAGATAGTTTAAAGTCTGACAAACCTGTGCGAATTACCCGTTCGCCATTCCAAACTGCCAGCACCGTCATACCGAATTTTTCACGAAAATGAGCCTCTTTCATGGATGCGCCAATCAGTCGTGAACGAGGAGAGAGAACTGCTTCAACGATCTGAATATCCTGGGATTCCAGATCCTGTTTGTGATATTCCGGAATCGGTTGGATTTCCAGATAAGGTTCAATGTCTTTTTCCTGAAACTCCTGCAGTCTGCCTTCGACCAGCAAGAAATCTCCCTGCTGGAAGATAAAATCTGGCATAGGAGCCAGGAATTTACCCCCATTGCGTTCAATGGCTATCACATTCAGCCCATAAATTTCTCTTAACTGGCTATCGTTCAGACGATTGTTAATTAATCTTGATCCTTCAGGAATTCGCACCCTGAATAAACGATCACTCAAATGATAGGTAGCTAATAAATCTTCTTCCGCCTGACGTAAAACTTCTTCCCGTTCACCTGCTTTTTCTTTTGGTAATAAGTGTCGACCGATTAAAACCATATAAAGGATTCCTGTGATAACGATAGGTATACCGACGGGTGCAAAATCCAGCACACCAAAACCCTGATATCCCTGGTCTTTCAGGATGCCACTGACAACGATATTGGTGGTTGTAAACAGGGTTGCTGAACCTCCCAATAAGGTGCCAAATGCCAAAGGCATTAATAAGCGGGAGAGTTTGATGCCAGATCGACGAGCAATGGTTGCTGTTGAGGGTAATAAGATCGATGCCACCGCAATATTGTTCATGAAAAGGGATAAAAAAGCAGAAGTGACCATTAACGCGGAGATTAATCGAAATTCGCTTTTGCCGGAGAGGCGCACCATCCATTCTCCTACCTTTTCAGCAATACCGGTAATTTCCAGACCATGTGCCAGTACAAATATGGCCAGAATTGTGATGACAGCAGGGTCAGAAAGGCCAGAAAAAACTTCCTGAGAAGATAGCACACGTGTTAATCCCAGTGCAACCAGTACCAATAATGCTATCAGATCAATCGATAACCGCTCACTCAGGAAAAGAATGATAGCGACTGCAAGAATGATGAGGGTAATAATCAGATCAGGTGACATCTCAAATCTCTACAAAACATATTAACCAGATAAAAAATATAAAGGCGAATGATCATTAAAACCATTGTACATCATGGGTTTTTAATAAACGAAGATCATTATATGGTTGACTGTCATATTTTTATTACTATACTATAAGTATAAGGAATTCATCCTTATAGAGCTATGAATTATTTTTAATTGTATTAATCTGAAAAACCACCTTTACTCTATGATTCGAGAAATTTTTTGTAAAGGTTTTTTCGATTAATCGTACTAATCCTTCCCTAATTTTAATCAAGGAGGTGCATACAGAAATCTTGCCTTTTTTCTTTAGGAGAACGAATTTAAATCTTATTTGAGGGAGACCAATATGAAACGTAATTTATTTAAGTTATTCATTGTTTTAATGGTGCTGGCCATGGTGGTATCGCCAGCCAGTGCACAAACTCCTCCACCTGAACGCGGGGTTTTGGTTCCGAGAGAAGTTGATGTTGAAGTTGAATTAGTTCCAAACCTTGATTTGTCCAATGCGATTAAAACACCAGATGGTAAAGTTGGCATAATTGTTCGCTTAGTTAATGATCCATTGTCCACGTATAGCGGTGGAGTTGAGAATCTAAGGCCAACTATGCCGAGCATTCAAGGAATGGATAAACTGGATGTAAATACGACAGAAAGCAAATTGTATTTGGATTATTTAGAGAAGGTCCAAAAAGATTTCATTGTGGAATTAGCTAATGTAGCTCCCACAGCTAAAGTTGAATATTCATTTAAAGTAGCTTTGAATGCCGTCTCGATGAAAATCGATAAAAAAGACATTCCTGCACTTCTAAAAATGAATGATGTAGTTCAAGTATATCCTGATCAAATTCGGGAAGTTCAAATGGATACCAGTCTTGATTTGATCAATGCTCCTGAGACGTGGGCTGCATTGGGTGGTATTGATATGGCTGGTCAAGGCATGAAAGTTGCTGTCGTCGATACAGGTTTGCGATTCAAAAATCCAATGTTTGATAATCCTGGAGATGTATTTGAAATGCCATTTGGGTTTCCTCGAGGATATTGTTTGGATTATCCCAGTGATCCTGATGTATTTTGTAATGGAAAGGTGATTGCTGCACGTTATTTTTATGATCCCGCTTTGGCAATTCATCCAAATGAGGTAATGTCTCCATTGGATATCAATGGACATGGATCACATACAGCAGGTACTTCTGCTGGAAATCCAGTTACAGTTGCAGCCGGTGGTTTAGTTCCAGAGGATTTGGATATCTCAGGTGTTGCACCTGGTGCCTACCTGATGATTTACAAAGGCCTTTTCGAAAATGCCGCCGGTGATAATGGAACTGGAACCGATACGATGCTTTCTGCAGCAATGGAAGCTGCTTTTATTGATGGTGCAGATGTCATTAACAATTCCTGGGGTGGTGGGGCTGGCGGTGATCCCAATGCCAGTATTTACAAACCATTAATCGATGCAATTTCAGCAGGTGGAACTTTGGTTGTATTTTCCGCTGGAAATAGTGGACCTAATGCAAATACAATAGGTTGTCCTGGTTGTGTTGAATCTGCTTTAACGATTGCAGCCAGCAGTACCGAGAGGATTATTGCGAATAATGTTTCAATCACTGGACCAACTCCGGTGCCAGTCGAATTGACTCAGATTGCTGGAATGCAAGGATCTGGACCAGCATTAGTTTCAGATCTGGCAGGTCCGATAAAATTTGCTGCATCAAATCCATTAGGTTGTAGTGCTTTTCCTGCTGGCACATTTACTGGCTCGATTGCTCTAATTTCGCGTGGAACCTGTAATTTTTCTGTGAAAATCAACTATGCTGTAGCTGCAGGTGCAATTGGAGTAATCATTTACACCAATGCAGGTGGTCCACCCAGTGTTATGGGCTCTCTTGAAGCAACTACAGTTCCTTCAGTAATGGTAAGTTTAGCCGATGGAGTTGCAATGAGAGATTATATAATTGCAAATCCTACAACCACCACAGCACTAATAGATAGTGATATGTCAATTTTCCGGAATCCTGCATGGGAAGATATTTTAGCGAGTTTCAGTTCAGTTGGACCAAATGGTGATCCAAATGTTCTAAAACCAGATATGACAGCACCAGGCGTTAATATTCTCTCTGCATATTCACCTGCTATGACCAGCGGAACTGACCCAATGTATACATTTTTAGGTGGTACCAGTATGGCCGCGCCGCATATCACCGGAGCTGCAGCTTTGATGATGCAAATGTATCCAGATTTAAGTCCTGCAGAAATCAAAACATTATTAACCAGTACTGCTGATCCCACAGTTTTAAAACCAGATGGAATTACACAAGCCAATGCATTTAATATGGGAACAGGAAGGGTAGATTTAGAAACAGCAATGATGGGTGGCCTAGTGTTCAGTAAACCATCATTTGCAAATGGCACATGTGTTTTGAATTGTGGTTGGACAAATACTCTGAAAAACATTGGGGATGTTGAGACAACCTGGACAGTAACTGTCACTGGTGATGCAGGCCTTGATGTAGTTGTTTTACCTGAAAAAGTAACATTAGGCGTTGATAATCAGGCATCATTCAACGTTCAGGCTGATGTTTCAGCTCTAACTTCTGGAACATGGTATTTCGCTACCATCACCTGGACAGAGGAAAGCGGATTGTATCCTCCAGCGAGAATGCAGGTAGTCGTCAGACCACAGACTTCAACGAATGCATTAATGCTTCAAAAGAGTGTCAATAAAACCTCAGCAAAACAGGGCGATACCCTGAATTATCAGTTGAAAATTTCAAATTTCAACCCTGGCGAAACAACCTTTTTTGTTCGTGATCCTTTACCCAAAAATATCACATATATACCTGATTCGGTTAGTAAGAATGCTGAATACAATGGTGTAAAAAATCAAATCGAGGCTCAGATTACCCTTGACGGAACGGTTGCTGTTGTGGAACCGTTTAATTGGGGTGGATTTTTTGATGTGACAGGTTATAAAGCAATTGATTTGGATGATGCTTGTGGTGCTGCATGTGATGATACTGCATTCAATCTTACACAAATGGGATTCTATTATTTTGGAACCTTCTATGATAAAGTTGGCGTTTCATCGAATGGATTCTTACAAGCTGGTGGTGCCACCTCAGCAACTGCATCCACACAATTCTTGCCGAATTCAGCAACACCCAATAATGTAATTGCACCACTTTGGACGGATTTGAATCTCGATGCTGGTGGTGATTGGTTCTATACGGCATTAACCGATGGCACATATTTTTATGATGTATTCCAATGGACTGATGTCCCTCAATATGGAACCACAGATCTTTACACCTTCCAAATCTGGTTTGTCTATGGTACGGACATGATTTTCTTCTCTTATGAATCATTCCCAGCAGGAGTAGCAAATTACAACACGACCATAGGAATTGAGGATGCAACAGGAAATGTTGGTGATACATTCTATAATGTAGCCAGTGGGACCGTGACAGGTGTATTACCGAATCTTGCCAGTGCGACACCTGACCTTGTGGTTTCAACAGTTCTGGATACAGCAACAATTTCATATCAAGCTACGGTAGACATTGC
>DAOUGX010000352.1:0-2778 GCA_034428855.1 Anaerolineaceae bacterium
CTTAAATATTGAAATGTTACGAATGTCAATTTCTGAACCATCTCCATTTTTATTGATTGGCGGAGGTCTCTTAGTCATTGGGTTTGGGGTAAAAATAGCGATGGTGCCTTTACATACCTGGTTGCCGGACGCACACTCTCAAGCTCCCAGTGGTATCAGCGCGATGCTTTCCGGGGTGGTCATTGAAGTTGGATTGATTGCCTTAATGCGAGCGTTGGGAGGAATTGCATTAAGTGGAAATCGTTGGGGTTACATTTTGATTGGTTTCGGTATTTTAAATATGATTTTTGGAAATCTTTTAGCTTTACGACAAAGAGAAGTCAAACGACTGTTAGCGTATTCCAGTTTAAGTCATGTTGGATATATGTTATTTGGATTTGGCGTGCTGATTTCAATGAATGGAATCCTGGCAGGAATTGGTGCAATTTTTCACCTGATCACACATGGTTTGATGAAGAGCCTCGCCTTTTTGGCTGCCGGTGTGTTCCTTTACAATTTTCATATATCCAAGGGTAGTCATAGTCCTCTGGTATTAGATGATTTGAATGGAGCATCTAAAAAAAATCCATTCACAGCTTTTGCATTTTCTGTCGCATTGCTCTCATTAGGCGGATTACCGCCATTAGCAGGTTTTATGTCAAAATGGCAGATATTGGCAGGGGTAGCGCAAACAAAAAATACAATAATGATTATATTGGTTGTTTTTGCTGGGTTAATGAGTGTCCTCTCCTTAGCGTATTATGCGCCTTTAATAAACAGAATGTATCGGAAAGCTCCGGGAGAGATCGTTTTACAAAGCGAACCAGTTAAGATTTCGATGTATATTCCAATCGCAATTCTTACTATTTTGGTAGTCGTTTTAGGAATAGTTCCTTCCCTTTTATATTGGTTAACGGGTCCTGCGGGATATAGTTTGTTCATTTTCTTTGGAAAGTAAAGGAGTATCAATGGAAAATTTACTTGCACCTCCTATTGCATTTTTGATTTATGTTCCATTTGTTATATTGTTGCTGCTATTCGGGAGGGGAATTGCGGCCAGGTCCAAGGAATCAAAAATTAAAGAAACAATATATGCCAGTGGGGAAGAAGCATCTACCAATCCAGCTGCACCAGGTTATCGTCCATTTTTTCTGATTGCATTCTTTTTTGCAATATTACATTTAGGAATGCTGATAATTGGAACAGGAACATTTACATTTGAAACTGTGCCATTTTTACTTGGATTAATGGTTGCATTAATTGCATTATTGATGGGGTAGAAAGGAACCAAATGACAACCGAAAATAAAAATATCGCTGAAAATATTATTGATAAAATTCGCAATTGGGCGAGGATCAATTCGCCATGGGCTATTCATTTTAATAGTGGGTCATGTAATGGTTGTGATATCGAGATTTTGGCTACCTTAACTCCCAGATATGATGTAGAACGCTTCGGAATCAAATTACAGGGAAGTCCTCGTCATGCGGATGTTTTAATTGCTACAGGTCCGGTTACTTTGCAGGCGTTGGATCGCCTGATTCGTGTATACGAACAAATGCCAGAACCGAAATTTGTTATAGCGGTAGGTTCTTGTGCATTATCTGGTGGAGTATTTGACGGGTGTTATAACGTCATCGGAGATCTCAATAAGGTAATTCCCGTTGATGTATACGTTCCTGGTTGCCCACCCAGACCGGAGGCAATCATTTATGGTGTGGTTCAATTATTAGAAAGTTTAAAACAAGGCAAAAAACCTGTCGGGCTAGTTGTACCAGAAGTAGTTCCGGATTTAATTCTCGAGGAGAATAACAATGGAAATGAATAGTATATTGGATTCCGGGAAAAATATCGTTGCTCCCTGGATTATGGAATCAAAAACATCAGAAGAGAACCGTTTAGATGTTTGGGTGTTGCCAGAAAATTTTAAAGAAGTCGTTCGTAGTTTAGTAGAGAACCATTGGGGATATTTAATGACCATCACTGGTTTGGATATACCGGCTGTCATTAGTCCGGAAAATGAAGAGATTCAAAGCGGTGAATTGGAAGGGCTTTACCATTTCGCCAATGAAGATGCAATTATTACGATCAGAGTTAAAGTTCCTTATTCAAAACCACAAATTGATTCAATCTGCGATTTAATTCCTTCTGCCACAATTTATGAACGTGAAGCCATTGAATTATTTGGTTTTGAAATCTTAAATACCCCGAGTACAGAGAAATTAGTATTACCAGATTCCTGGCCAGAAGGAGTTTATCCTTTAAGAAAATCATTTACCAATTTACAGGATCTCGGATATAAGGACAAGGAGCAAACCAATGACTGATCCCAAAAAAGAAAAATTTGTTGTGCCTATTGGTCCACAACACCCGGCATTGAAAGAACCTGGAAATTTTGAATTCACAGTTGACGGAGAGGTTGTGACTGATGCAGCGGTCCGATTAGGTTTTGTTCATCGCGGTATTGAAAAAGCCTGCGAAAAAAGGAATTACACTCAGGATATGTATCTTCTGGAAAGAGTTTGCGGAATTTGCTCCCATGTGCATGCAACAGCTTTTGTTTTAGGTGTAGAAAAGTTAGCAGGAGTACAGGCACCACCAAGAGCTGAAGCTATTCGAGTATTGGCAGCGGAATTAGAGCGAATTCACAGCCATTTGCTTTGGTTTGGAGTGGCTGCGCATGAAGCTGGATTTGACACATTATTTATGTACACCTGGAGGGACAGGGAAGTAGTCATGGATATTCTGGAATCCCTGTCAGGAAGCCGTGTCCATTATTCTGTTAATGTTTTAGGTGGA
>DAOUGX010000353.1:0-12161 GCA_034428855.1 Anaerolineaceae bacterium
CTCAGATTCAACAGGATTGTCATTCCCTTTTAAGCGTATACCTCTCTAAATTTTCCGATTTAACAGGTTTTCCAGTTCTATATCACAGTTATGATCAATTTCAACAAATGGCTTGCATAGAAATCCCCCATTTGCAGAACCTCGACTTGTTTAAAACCCAGCTTTACGATCAATTCAGGATAGAAATTCCCACCATAGAATGGAACCAGCGTCAATTCCTACGGATTTCCGTTCAGGCATATAACCAGGCCTCCGATTTAGAAGCTTTGCTGGATGCTTTATCTTATTTGCTTCCATTGCATGGCTACCAAACGAGCCAATAAAACCCTTTCATTTTATTTATCCGGGATTTCAGAAGCCTGTTCCATCTGCAATGCCAGCTCCTCCCAGACTTTCATCGAGTCTGACAATTCAGTCTGCACAGTGGTATAACGGTTTCCCAATGAAACCACTTTCTCACCATCATCCGGCGGATTTTGCAATTGTTTTTCCAATTCAGACAGGTGAATTTCCAGTCTGGAGATGTTGATTTCCACTTCCTGCATACGTTTTTGTAATCTCTGTAATTCATTTTTGGATAATCCAGGGCGTGGTTCCACCCTGGTACCTTTAATTCCCACTTTTTCTGTCTTTTTTTCTGATTTTTCATTCACTTGACTGATTTCTGTTTGCACCCAGGTTTTATAATCACTATAACTACCCTGGAAAATACGTAAATTTCCACGACCCGGGACCACCTCCCAGATTTGGGTTGCCAGAGCATCAATCAGGAATCGATCATGTGAAACCAGCAAAACAGTACCATTGAACCCCCCTAACATGCTTTGTAAAACCTCTTGTGAGGGTAAATCCAGATGATTAGTCGGCTCGTCCAACAACAACAAATTCGCCCCCTGTAAGGCCAGAATTGCCAATGCCAATCGCCCTCGTTCACCACCGGACAACAATCCAACTGTTTTGAAAACATCTTCTCCGGTAAAAAGAAACTTCGCCAGATAATCCCGAATTTGTGCGGGTAACCATTGTGGAAGCACCACGCCAATTTCATCCATCAAAGTTCGGTTCGATATCAGCCCTTCATGTGCCTGAGCAAAGTATCCAATCTTAAGGCTGGCACCTAGTTCCACTCTTCCGGTATAGGGTGGTATCTGTCCCAGAATGGTTTTGAGAAATGTAGTTTTCCCTGCCCCATTCGGACCGATAATCGCCGCACACTCTTTCCGCTTGAGGGTTAAATCCGCTGTACTGAATAATGGTCGCCCTTCATCCTGATAACCCACCTGTAAATCATAGGTTCGCAAAACCAATTCGCCAGATCTCTCAATATTATCGAGTTGTAAATGCATTTTCCGACGCGTGCTGGGAGGTGGTGTGATACTGGCTTCCTCCAGCATTCGCTCGAGGCGTCTGCGGCGCCCCTTAGCCTGACGGGTATTTTGCCCGGCAATATTCTTTCGAATATACTCTTCTTCTTTTTGAATAAATTCCTGTTGAGCTTCAAATTCAGACAACCTGCGGGTATATCGTTCGGCACGTTGGGTAAGATACGCACTGTAATTTCCTCGGTATATTTCCAGAACTGGAGTCATTTCATAAATAGTTGTCGCAACCTGATCCAGGAAATATCGATCGTGAGAGACGATGATGATGGCTCCAGACCAATCTTTGAGGAATGATTCCAGCCATTCAACAGCAGCAATATCCAGGTGGTTGGTTGGTTCGTCCAGGAGGAGCAGATCTGGAGCTTCCAATAAAATCTTAGCCAGGTAAGCCCGCGTACGTTGCCCACCAGAAAGCTGTTGCACCGGTCGCTTTTCATCCTCAGGCGAAAAACCTAATCCACTCAGCATCTGATGAATACGGGTTTCATATTGATACCCACCCAGATATTCAAAAGTATGTTGCAGTTTCCCATAAGTCTGCATGATTTCTTCGCTTCGCTCTGGAGATTGGCTTATCTGAATTTCCAGATCTTTCAATTCCCGTTGCCGTTTCTGTAAATCTTCAAAAACCTGTAAGCATTCATGCCACAAAGTCTGGTGGGAATCCAATTGGGCTCGTTGTGGAAGATATCCTATCCGTACACCCTTAGCAATTTGAACCTGTCCTTCTGTGGGACTATCTTCACCCATCAGAATACGTAACAAAGTCGTCTTGCCAACGCCATTTGCACCAACCAATCCAATGCGCGCATTTTTGGAGACACTGAACGATAGTTCTGAAAATATTTCTTCAGCTCCAAATGATTTTCCAAGATTGTTGACAGTTAATACAGCCATAGAGTTAATTGATTCCTTCAGTCACAACAGCACTTATTATAACCGTCAGTTTTGGGATAAAAATTACGGTTTCTTCCACTCCCTCATTAACTGCTCGACCAGTAGTTCAATTTGATCCACCTGTTCAATCAGAACTTTTATCCCCCATTGCCAGCGTTCTTCTGCCAAATTCATCAAACTGGGTCTCATGACCAGAATTGCCTGCCGATATAACCGGGAGTCGAGCGCTTCTAGGGCATTTGTCCAACCCCGTCCCCATTTCATTTCCAGGGGACCAATTTCATCCACAACCAGCAGATCAGTAGGGATGGAGTTCTTAATCACCTGGTTTCCCCATTCCAGAACCTGCTCATCAAATGTCCAATGCAAGGGTTCCTCTTGCTGGGTTCCAGACTTGTTTGCATGAACTGCTAATTTTCGTACCTCTCTTGTTTTTAAATTCTCAACAGCAATTCCAGTTTTCTGACCATTTTCGAAAATGGCTGGTGACCTTAAGCCACTGATCTGCCAACCATGCATGTTAAAAGAAGTGATAAGTTTGCCACATAGAACAGTTTTACCGGATCCAATTTCCCCGCTAATGATCCAGAGTTTCCCTTCATACTCCCGAACATTCATGCTGTCTGACACCTTTCATGAATCACAATTTTATTGGTTTTGATCAAATCCATTATATCCATGAAGTCTTTTTTCCTTCCATCGCTTTTTCCTGTACAAACCATAAAAAATACCAATTTAGTCAAAATCAAGTAAAATAATTTGGAAAGAGACAAAGGACGATGAGTGAATTTGAATTGACCAGAGAGCAATTACAGGAAAGGTTATTAGCATTACATAAGGCCAGTCTGGAATTAATTCAGGATATGTCCCTGGAATCGCTTCTGGAAAAAATCGCTATACTTGCTTGCGAGCAAGCGGGAGCCCAGTATGCCGCCCTGGGGGTTAACAACGAACAGGGTCGCGTAGAACATTTTATACCAATTGGCATGCAGGAAGCACAGATCGAAGCCATGCCACATCCGCCAGTGGGTCTGGGATTGATTGGTGCATTAATGAACAAACGCGAGAGCATCCGTCTGTCTGACCTGACCAAGGATGAGCGCAGTAGTGGATTCCCAAAAGGCCATCCACCGATGCAATCTTTTCTGGGTGTACCCATCATTTTGGGAGATCGTAACCTGGGTCAGATTTATTTAACCAACAAACTGGATGGGGCAGAATTCACAGCTGAAGACCAATTGTTGATTGAGATGATGGCAGCTTATGCAGCGGTTGCGATTTCAAATGCCAAAATGTATCGCGGTTTAATCCAACGTGACCGAATTCTCACCCGTAGAAATGAAAACCTGGCCCTCTTAAATGAGTTATCTTCCACCCTGGCTACCTCATCTGATATCGATGAGATCCTGGAAAAAGCACTGAACCAGATTATGGATTATTTGCAACTGGAAGTGGGTGAATTTTTCCTGATGCAGGAAGATCGCCGCAGTCTGAAACGCGCCATGCATCGGGGAGATCTTGTTGAATCACTCTGGAAAAATGATTACTTTAAATTAGGCGAAGGCTATGTTGGTGTGACCGCAAAAGATGGTATGCCTCGTTTGTTGGATCTGCCTTTTGATGATGATATCCTCGAGCTGGATCCTATGGTTTATCAGAAACAATTACGGCAGTTAGCCCTCCTGCCATTACATGGAAGGCGTGGGATTTTGGGTGTGCTGTGTGTGGGAACCTGCCATCCGCAACCACTGGATGAATTAGAAGTCCAATTCCTGGCAGCTATCAGTTCCTGGGTGGGAACAGGGATTGAAAATATGCAGCTCAATTTACAGGGTCGACGTCTGGCGATTTTGGAAGAGAGAGAGCGCATTGGTATGGATTTGCATGATGGCATCATCCAGTCCATTTATGCTGTCGGATTAACCCTGGAACATGCACGTCTATTGTTAAATGAAGAACCGGATGTTGCCCGCCAACGTATCGAACAATCTATCGCGGATCTAAATAGTGCCATCCGAGATATTCGCTCATACATTCTGGATTTGCGTCCACGCCAACTACATGACGAGAGCCTGATGAACGGAATACAACGCTTATCGACTGAACTACGAGCGAATACGCTGCTGGAAATCAATTTACAGGGTCCCAGCGATGGCTTTCAGGATTTGTCGGAAGCCAATGCGGTGGCTCTTTTCCACATCTGTCAGGAAGCGATGGCCAATATAGCCAAGCACGCCCGTGCCCATAGCGTAAATGTCACCTTGTGGAGAACTCCTCAACGAGTGCTCCTCGAAGTGAGCGATGACGGACGTGGTTTTGACTTTGAACATAAGAAGATGAGCATTGGTCACGGTCTTGCCAATATGCAGACCCGTGCTCGCAATGTGGGTGGCGATGTAGAATTTACCTCAGAACCGGGTTCGGGCACCGCAGTTCTGGCCTGGGTGCCTTATGAACGAAACAATAAATAACGATCAAAAAAATCGAGCTCGATCCGTCCAATCGATGTTCAATCGCATAGCACCACGCTATGATTTAATGAACCGCCTGATGACCGGTGGAATGGATGTTCGGTTACGAAAAATCGTCATTCAGCGGGCTAAATTACCTTCTAGGGGAACTCTCTTAGATCTGGGTGCAGGCACCGGTGACCTAGCACAGGAAGCCATTCGCCAGTATCCTGAAGCAAATGTGATCGCCGCAGATTTTACACTGGGTATGATGCAGGCAGGCCAAAAAAGGTCTGGTCCCAAGGTAGATTTCAGCGCTGCCGATGCATTGCAGATTCCTTTTGCCAGCCAGAGTTTTGATGCAGTGGTTTCGGGTTTTTTACTGCGCAATGTTGTTGATTTGCCAGGAGCACTCAAAGAACAATGGCGTATCATTAAACCAGGTGGTATTTTCGTTTCCCTGGATACCACTAAACCACGAAAATCTCTGTTAAGTCCGTTCATTAATTTTCACATGCATCAGGTAATCCCGTTTTTGGGAAATCTTCTGACCGGCGACCGGGAAGCTTATGTATATCTTCCCACCACGACTGTTCATTTTCTCAGCGCTGAAGAATTGGTTGTTTATCTGGCACAGGCTGGATTCCAGAAAATAATGTTCCAACGCGCCATGTTTAATACCGTAGCAATTCATTGGGCACAAAAACCTCATCTTCAATAAGACAAGGACGACTTTCCAAGCCGTTGCATTCAAACACAAAATTTCAGGGAGAAAATCAGGATCCATGAGCCAACATTCGGATAAAGCAGCATTAAGAGGAGAACCATCCTATGTCTGGCGGGCTGGTCAGGATCGTCGTATGCAGATGATCCTGCAGGCAGCTGGTAATCTGGCAAATGGGAAAGTATTTGAAATTGGAGTTGGCCTGGGAGCTTACTTATCACGCCTGGCACAATCTGCCCAACAAGCAATCGGTCTGGACGTGGAATTGGAACGCACGCTCGAAGCTCATCAACGAGTCGAACAGGTTATCTGTGGTGTTGGAGAATTTTTACCCTTCCCCGAAAATAGTTTTGACTTGCTTCTCAGCCATGAAGTGCTCGAGCATGTTAATGATGATCTCAAATCGGTTCAGGAGATGGTTCGGGTTCTAAAACCAGGTGGTCGTTTGTTGCTGTTCTGTCCCAACCGTGGATATCCCTTTGAGACCCATGGTATTTATTGGAAGGGAAATTACCGCTTTGGAAATATACCATTGGTAAATTATCTGCCTACCTCATTACGAAATAAACTCGCCCCGCATGTCCGTGTTTATACCCAGGGTCAATTAAAACAACTTTTTACCAATCTCCCGGTGCGTGTTATTAAAAAGGTAATTATCTTTGGCGCATATGACAATATTATTGCGAGAAAACCAGGTTTGGGAAAATTTCTGCGCAAATTTCTACAATTTTTAGAGAAAACCCCTTTTCGAATTTTTGGGCTCTCTCATTTCTGGGTGATTGAAAAGGTTGCTTAAGTCGAAAAAAACTGGGCTTAATCGTTCTGGTCCACCCGAAAATCATAAATTCCATGATCGACAGGATATTGCTGACCACATTTCTGGCAGACCAACAGCGGAGGGGTGTCTTCCAATGGGGCAGAGCAAACTGGACACTTAAAAAATGTTCCTGGTTGTGCAGTCTGAGGATGGCCGGTGGCTTTCGTACGGCTGAAAACGCTCGGGCTGAGTTGCCAGGCGTTTCCTGTTAATTGGGCCAAACCATCCATCCACACCAACATCTTTAATGGAACCAATTTTTTAAATAAACCCATACGGAAATGCGAGACGGTCAATTGTCGTTCCAGGTTAAATCCGCTCTCCTGTAGCCAGGTACGTACGGTTTTTGGATGAAAATCAAAATTCAGCGCAGCAAACTCCACCGGCTCTGGTGAAAATGGGTTCCATTTTTGTTTTCCGCTGATGTAGCGGAATATTGCCTTCAGATTTTTCTTGTTGGCGTATTCTAGGATAAATACGGAATTTTCCTGCAGAACCGCACGGACTTGTTGCAAGGCTTTCGGAGCATCCGCCATATGATGCAAAGTTCGGATCATAGTTGCCCCATCAAACAAACCAGCTACAAAAGGTAAGCGATAGACATCTGCTGCCACGTATATATATTTTTGGTCATTACCCAGACGTCTTTGGGCTTGCTGCAATTGGGTTTTTGAATAATCCAATAAAACCACGCGTTCAAAACCAGCGTAACGTGGGGTGTTTCGACCTGCGCCTGCCCCTAATTCAAGCATCAATTTCCCGCCGGTAGGTAACAGGCGTTGCAAGGCAACCGCTTCGACTGCATCTTCATAAGCGCGATTGGCTTGATCCCAGAAGCTGGTTTGGTAATCGGAACCTTCATAATTACAAATGGGTGGTTTTTCACTCATATTGATCGACCTTTAATAAAAATGTCCAGGCAGGGTTCCCGGCGGCACCCAGAGGTACCTCCTTATCGCTGCTTCCTCTCGGACCTGACGAGGTTCGAAGGTCTCCGCCGCGCCGGCCCCACCCGGACGCCTAAAGGATACCGCATCGGGGTCAGATCGTCAAGAAATCTTTTTCCTATTTACAATTTAATCATTCATTGGTATTATATGTCATAACATAACATTTTATACTATTTTATAAGGTTAACAATAACATGAACGATAGTCAGGAAATGTATCTGGTGGTCATTGCCCAGGCGAATGAGGATGGGGTCAACCCAGTGCCTGTAAATCATCTGGCGGAAAGACTTAAAGTTCAACCCGTTTCTGCCAACCAGATGATCAAAAAATTGGAAGAAACAGATCTAATTCGCTACACCCCCTACAAAGGCGTGGAATTATCTCCCATTGGTAAACGTGAAGCAGCCCGGCTCTTGCGTAATCGACGCATGTGGGAGGTTTTTCTGGTTGAACATCTCGGTTATCCCCCTCTCGAAGCGGACGCCATTGCCTGTCAACTCGAACATATCGTTTCCGATGAAATGGTAGAAAAGTTATCATCCTTCCTGGGCACTCCGAAAACTTCGCCATTGGGCAAACCAATTCCTTCCAATCCAATCGCCCAGCCCGACAAAACTGTGCTGGATTCTCCTTTATCCATGGGGAATGCTGGTGAAGAGGTAATTGTTACCTCCATTCATACTGCCGAAACTGAACGTCGTTTTCTTAACCACGCTGGCGTAAAGGTAGGTTCCTCGCTTCAGATCCTGGCGACCCAGAGCAATGGCACCTGTATGATCCGGCCGGAAGGATATCCCATTATGCAACTTGCACCCTGGATCAGTCACGCAGTATTTGTTCGGCTGGCAAATGCTGAAGACTAAGAGAAAACATTCCAATTAATCCAATCACCAAAGGAGTTTTACATGCATCATAAGCTCTTGCCAGTCATCATGGCACTCTCCATTTTACTAACTG
This sequence comes from Anaerolineaceae bacterium, assembly GCA_034428855.1. GTDB lineage: Bacteria > Chloroflexota > Anaerolineae > Anaerolineales > Anaerolineaceae > UBA6170. The sequence goes on from DAOUGX010000353.1 coordinate 8,178, forward strand.
CCTGTACGGGCAACTCTGCACCTGCAGAAACTGAATCTTCTGTTTCTGAACTGATTCTCTATTCAGGTCGATCAGAACCATTGATTCAACCAGTCATCGCTGCATTCCAGGCGAAATATCCTGAGATTAAAGTCTTACTAAAATCCGGGAGCAATAGCCAGCTGGCTAATACTCTCCTGGAGGAAAAAGCAAATCCGCAGGCAGATATTTTCATTACAACTGAAATTTTCACTGCACATGCACTCAGCCAGGAAGGTGTTTTTGAGTCATATCAACCCATTGGATATGAAAACTTGCCTGATACTTTTAAAGCCGAAGATGCCTCCTGGATTGGCCTTACTCAACGAATGCGTGTCATTATGTACAACACCGACCTGGTTACGCAGGATGAACTGCCCACTTCTCTGTTCGATCTGACAGATCCAAAATGGAAAGGGCAAATTGCTGCGGCTGACTCAACCAATGCTTCCATGCAGGCTCAAATTGCCAGTATGATTCAATTGGTCGGGAAAGAAAAAACGGAAGCATGGCTTACCGGTTTGATCTCCAACGATACCACATTCTTTGGTGGGCATACAGATGTTCGTAAAGCGGTAGGCGCTGGAGAGTTTAAATTAGGACTGGTAAATCACTATTACTATTACCTTCAAAAAGCCGAAGGTAGCAACGTTGGAATTATTTACCCGGATCAAGGTTCAGATCAAATGGGCATCATTTCAAATGCCACAGCAGCTGCCATCGTGAAGGGGTCAAAAAACCTGTCAGCAGCCAAAAAATTTATGGATTTCTTGATTTCTCAGGAAGGACAGCAAATATTTGCGCAGGAAAACTATGAATATCCATTGCTTCCAGGTATTGCTTTACATCCAGACCTTGAGCCTATTGAAAATCTTACTTTTGCCCAGATTGAATTAACTCAGATCGTGGATCACTTTGATGAAACCTTTGATTTGATAGAAATGGCAAATCTTCCATAAATGGTTCCGGATCAGATTTTACGGTTGAACAGAAATTCCCCAAAATTACCCATCCCTAAAATTGCCATTCTGGCGGGATGGGTAGCACTTTTGGCAATTATTCCAATCATTTACATTCTTTTCCGCTCATTGAGTGCTGAGCCTGTTCTCTGGCAGAGGATTATTCAATCCAGATTATTAAATTTACTTTCGAATACAATATTGCTGGTTCTTTCGATCACTATCGGGACTTCACTTTTGGGTGTTGGTATGGCCTGGTTGACAGAACGTACGGATGTACCTGGAAAAAGAGTGTTTCGCTGGTTGCTGGCGTTACCACTTGCCATGCCACCATATATCGGTGCTATTATCCATCTAGCACTTTTAAGACCCCATGGAGGAATTATCCCTCAGTGGGCCAAAGAAGTATTTGGAACAACCCTGCCACTGCCATTGCCAACTGGATTCTGGGGTGCAGTTTTCATTCTCACCATTTTTTCATTTCCATATGTATTTCTACTAAGTGGAGCAGCCTTCCGTTCCATCAATTCTTCCTACGAAGAATCTGCCAGGATGATGGGACGCACACCCTGGCAAATTTTCTGGCAGGTAACAATTCCAACCATTCGCCCAGGCATTACCGCTGGTGCTCTTCTGGTTGCTTTAGATGTATTGGCAGAGTATGGAACGGTAGCCCTTTTACGATTTGAGACCTTTTCATCAGCGATTTTTGTCCAATTAGCAGGCCGGTATGATCGTTCAGCTGCTTCGATTTTGAGTGGCGTATTGATCCTGATTGCCTTGTTGATCTTGCTAGGTGAATTTCGTGCGCAAGGAAGAGCTCAATTCACTCAAATTGGATCCCATTGGCGTCCCGCCCGACTGATTTTACTTGGTAAATATAAATTGTTGGGGTTTCTGGCTTTACTGGTAACAACTTTGTTAAGTTTTATCATTCCGATGGCTGTCTTGATCATTTGGAGTTTCCAGGGTTTCAGTAATCATTCTGCAATTGCTAACATGCAAATTGGATCACAGGGATTGGCAAATTTTATCTTTAATTCCATCTGGAGTTCCGGTATGGCAGCTTTTTTGGCTGTTATCCTCTCTTTACCGATAGCCATTTTCGCAATTCGTTACCCTGGAAAATTATCCATAATCTTTTCTAGGTTATCTCAGATTGGATATGCAATTCCAGGCGTCGTCGTGGCTCTGAGTCTGGTTTTATTAGTCAATCGCTTCTTACCATTCCTATACGCAACACCTTGGGTTATTGTCCTGGCTTTTATTGTCCGATACCTTCCTCAGGCAGTTAGAGCCAGTCAATCCGCCTTGCAACAGATCTCGCCGACATTAGAAGAAGCTGCACGACTTTTACACCGAAACAGCTTGCAAACTTTTTTTCAAGTGACATTACCGCTGATTTTGCCAGGATTGCTGGCTGGTAGTGCATTAGTCTTTTTAAGTTCTCTTAAAGAATTACCAGCTACCTTACTTTTAAGGCCAGCTGGTTTCGAAACATTGGCTGTACGCGTCTGGATCTGGTCGGAGGAAGGATTTTACTTCCAGGCTGCACCAGCCGCTTTATTATTGGTTTTGATATCCATTATTCCACTATATTTTTTATTAAGAAGGGAATCCATTTTTAGACAATGAAACTGGAAATAGAACAACTCAGCAAACATTTCTCCGGTAATTCACACCCATCAGTGGATTCTGTTTCATTTTCCATGCAGGCACAGGAAATTCTTTCCCTGGTTGGCCCCAGCGGTTGTGGAAAAACGACCACCTTACGATTGATTGCCGGTCTTGAAATTCCTGATCAGGGTTCCATCCGATTGGACGATCGAATCATTGCAGATCCTATCTCCTTCATCCCGCCGGAACAGCGAAATATTGGCATGGTTTTTCAGGACCATGCGCTCTTTCCACATCTCACCGTTTCTGAAAATATTTGCTTTGGATTACGGCATTTATCCAAGGCACAGAGAAAAGATCGCGCTACCCAATTAATGGATTTGGTCGATGTTACCTCACTGGCGAATCGTTATCCGCATTTACTCAGTGGTGGGGAACGACAACGAGTCGCTCTGGCACGTGCACTTGCACCGCAACCTTCATTACTCTTAATGGATGAGCCATTCAGCAGTCTGGATGCCCATTTGAGACTGGAAGTCCGTGAACAAATCCGTAATATCCTTAAATCATCACAATCTACAGTCATTTTTGTAACCCATGATCAGGAGGAAGCTCTTTTTATGGGCGATCGTCTGGCTGTTTTCAATCAAGGAAAGATCGAACAAATCGGAGAACCGGAGTCTATTTTTCATGACAGCCAGACCAGGTTCGTATCCGCCTTTATGGGGGATAGTGATTTTGTTGTTGGAAAAGCTACTCCTTCCGGTATACAAACAGAGCTCGGATTATTGACACAGGAACATAGTTTCAGAAATAATTCAGATGTAGAAATTGCTGTTCGTGCAGATGATGTAGATTTTCAATTACAAAATCCAGGCAATGGCAAAATCATCAATCGTTTTTTTCAAGGCGCGTTCAACTTTTATCGGATTAAATTGGATTCAGGTGCTATTGTGCATGTTTATAAATTACACACTGAAATATTCAATCCTGGTGAACGCGTATGGACTTATTTTAATGCCGGACATCCGCTAAAGATTTTCCTGCAATAAAACCTGGCACAACGCTTCCAAACCATCTGAATTGACTGGCTGTATAATCAATTTAATACACATGAATGGAGGATGGTATGCCGAATAAAAAACCAGGTATTTCAACTATAGTTACGCACCATGCTGAAGAGTCAAATGACCTGGGTTCTCACATCACACCCATTTATCAGACTTCCGCCTTTCGGTTACCAGACGCAGAAACAGGTGCTGCCATATTTCAGGATCAACACCCTGGTTATTATTACACCCGCATCGAAAACCCCAATCAACGCCAGGTCGTCAGTAAAATTGCAGCGCTCGAAGCACTGGATCTTCCATTTGAAGATCTATCAGAAACA